>NZ_JBNATZ010000077.1:0-10352 GCF_049701015.1 Desulfofundulus sp. | reverse complement strand
CTCAGTCCAGATAAAGCCTTTTTTAGGTGACATTTTCACTGTCCGTTGACACAGCAATTTTGGCAACTCCGGCTCGTTTGACAGGACAAGTCCCCGATGGGTATAATTATCAAAAAGGGCTATTTTTACAAAGGAGTGGTACCGTTTTGGTCAAAAATATACTTTATGACGATTTTCAGCGCACCGTTTCAGAAGTACTGGTCTACAACCGCAGCGTGCTCGATGTTCTGGCTAAAACCCAGGAAGTAAACGCCCGTCTCAACCGGGCAGTGATTAAAACGGTAACCAGTTGTGGCTGTCTGAAAATAAATGCCCGTAAAAAAGAAATCCCCCCCGAAGCAACGCTGGCCGACCTGCGTCATCTGCTGGAATCACACCTGGTCGGGGAAATGTGCGAGGAATGCAGGGAAGCGGTAGAAAACGCCATTGGACGCTGTCTGTTTTACCTGGCGGCACTCTGCCACCTGCTTGATTTGAACCTGGACGATATTGTCGCCAGGGAGCTGAAACAGTTGCGCATTCTAGGCATATACAACCTGGCCTGAAAAAAGGCGTTTAACTGCGCCTTTTTTAACTGTGCCGTTCCTGGACGAGCTGTTCGCGGTAACGGGCCAGACCTTCCTTGATTGAACGGGCCCGCGCCTCCCCGATGCCTTCCACCGCATCGAGTTCTTCAATGCTGGCATTAATGATATTTTTTAGCGAGCCAAACTTTTTCACCATGTTCTCAATCACGGGTAGGGGCAGGCGGGGAATTTTATCCAGAATGCGGTACCCTCTGGGCGAAACGCTCTGGTCCAGGATGCTCGCGCTCCCGGGATAACCCAGAGCCCGCGCAATCAGAGAGAGGTCCAGGAGGTCCTCCGCCGGCCAGCTGTTGATCATGCCCAGAATGGTACCGGGGGGTTTATCCGAAGCAGTAGCATAATCACGGATGATCAACAGCCCCTCATGTTCCACGCCGGTCACCAGCTCTTCCAGTTGCATGGTGATCAACCTGCCTTCTACACCCAGTTCGCTGATGTATTTTTCAATTTCCTTGACTACCCTCAGCACCATTTCGACCCGCTGGATGGCCCGGCTGACATCGAAGAGAGTAACCGCCTCTTCAAACTCCAGAATGCTCAACTCTGTAACCACCCGGTCCAGTACCGACCGGTATTTTTCCAGAGTCTGAATGGCCTGGTTGGCCTTGGCCAGAATTACCCCCACATCCCGCAACACATACTTCAAATTGCCTTTGTAGATCGTAATTATTCCACGGCGCTCGGAAATGGAAATAACCATCGCACCTGTTTGTTTGGCCACCCGTTCGGCCGTACGGTGCCTGATCCCGGTTTCGGTGGACGGAATGCTCAGGTTGGGAATGAGCTGGGTATTTGCCGCCAGAATGCGCTTTAAGTCCGAACTTAAAATAATGGCCCCGTCCATCTTGGCCAGTTCATAAAGGTTGGCCGGCGTAAATTCCGCGTTGACGGCAAATCCGCCTTCAGCAATTTCCATCACTTCCGGCGAGTCACCAATAACAATGAGAGCCCCCGTCTTCGCGCGCAGGATGTTCTCCAGGCCTTCCCGCAACGGGGTACCGGGAGCCACGGTACGCAACAATTGTAACAGCCTGTCTTCCACACGTTCCTCCTTCAAGGTTTCACCCCTCATTGTTCCAGGGCTATTTCAAGGGCTTCGGACAGCGTCTGAGCCCCCAGAACAGTCATGATTCCCACCCGGTGCGAATCCACCTGTGCCAAATTCGCCCGGGGCAGCAGGAAACGGGTAAACCCCAGCTGTGCCGCTTCCTGAACACGTTTCTCTATCCCGGTGACGGGACGGAGTTCCCCGGTCAGGCCTATCTCCCCCACCACTGCCAGCCGGCAGTTTACGGGAACATCCCGGAAGCTGGAAGTCAGGGCTACCGCTATGCCCAGGTCTACCGCCGGCTCCACCAGGCGCACCCCGCCCACTGCGTTGACGTAAGCGTCATAACCGCTCAGGTGCAGGCCGACCCGCTTTTCCAGCACAGCCATGATCAGTACCACCCGGTTGTAGTCCACTCCTGCCGTCATACGCCGGGGGTTGCCAAAGCCCGTGGGCGAAACCAGGGCCTGTATTTCCACCAGCAGCGGTCTTGTTCCTTCCAGGGTGGGGACCACCACCGCCCCGGCCACAGGCCCGGCGGGATGCTGGACCATAAACAGGGAAGAGGGATTGGCAACCTCGACCAGGCCCTCATCTTTCATTTCAAAAACGCCAATCTCGTTGGTGGACCCGAACCTGTTTTTAACACCCCGCAATATACGGAAGGATTGGTGTCTTTCCCCCTCCAGGTACAGTACTGCATCAACCATGTGTTCGAGAACCCGGGGCCCTGCCAGAAGTCCTTCCTTGGTTACGTGGCCGACCAGAAAAATGGCTACTCCCGTTTCCTTGGCCAGGCGCATTAGCTGGGTGGCACACTCCCGCACCTGCCCTACGCTGCCCGGAGCCGAACCAAAATCGACCTTATGCACGGTCTGGATGGAATCCACGACCACCAGGGCGGGATTTAAAGCTCTGATGCTATTTTCAACCGCATCTATATCTGTTTCCGCCAGAAGATACAACCGGCTGGACTCCAACCCCAGGCGGAAGGCCCTCAAGCGCACCTGCTGCACCGATTCCTCACCGGTAACATAAAGCACCACCTGTCCGGCACCGGCTACGCAGGTGGCTACCTGCAAAAGGAGAGTGGATTTGCCAATTCCGGGATCTCCGCCCAGCAGAATCAGGGATGCCGGTACTACACCGCCCCCCAGGACCCGGTCCAATTCCCCGACACCGGTGGAAAAACGTTCATCTTTATCCAGCGAAATCCTGGTCATGGGGAGCGGAACGGGAGCAACCGCGCCGGGGCGCTGCTTTACCCCGGTAACCGTCTCCTCCACCAGGGTATTCCAGGCTCCGCATTCAGGACAGCGGCCGAACCAGCGGGGGGTGCAGTGTCCGCATTCCTGGCAGCAAAAGCGGGTTTTAACGGCCATTCACTCTCCCCCATCAAAACCAGGACTTTTTTCTTTAAGTAGAATTTCGTCAGCGAGGATTACGTTTTTACACAGGATAACATTTCTAGTATAACATTTCTTAGTTTGTTTCAACAAGTTAAAAACAATGCCAGAACAGGATCTGCTAAAATTAAAGATTTTACAATTAATTTTTATGGAAGCGTTCATAGGAATATTTACAGGAGGCGCGGGAACACGCGCCTCCTGCTACATATTATCGGTCCTGTCCGCTTGCGGTCGCTTCGGCTTTGCGCACCACAATCCGGCCGTCTTCGCCGTCCACCACCACCCGGTCGCCCTTTTGGAAAGTACCCTTCAGGAGCTCCTCGGAGAGGCGGTCTTCCACCAGGCGCTGGATGGCCCGGCGCAAGGGTCTGGCACCATAGGTTTCGTCGAAACCTTCTTTGGCCAGGATCTCTTTGGCCGCTTCGGTGAACTCCACTTCAACGTCGTGTTCCTTCATCCTCCTGGCCACTTCTTTAAGCATCAGGCCCACAATTTCCTTAATGTGCTCCGCGGTCAGGGAGTGGAACACGATAATTTCGTCAATACGGTTTAAAAATTCCGGCCGGAAGGTGCGTTTTAACTCTTCCGTCACCCGCTCCTTCATGCGCTCGTAGCTGGCTTCCCTGTCATGTTCGGTACGGAAGCCCATGGTCCCTTCCTTGCGCAGGGTGTGCACCCCAACGTTTGAGGTCATGATGATCACCGTGTTACGGAAGTCCACCGTCCTGCCCTTGGCATCCGTCAAACGTCCGTCTTCCAGGACCTGCAGCAAGATGTTGAACACGTCCGGGTGGGCCTTCTCAATCTCGTCCAGCAGGACCACGGTGTAGGGCTTGCGGCGCACAGCTTCGGTAAGCTGGCCCCCCTCCTCGTAACCGACATAACCCGGAGGCGCTCCCACCAGCCGGGAGACGGCAAACCGCTCCATGTATTCGCTCATGTCCAGACGCACCAGGGCATCTTCGTCACCAAAGAGAGCTTCAGCCAGGGCCCGGGCCAGCTCGGTTTTACCCACACCGGTGGGGCCGAGGAAGATGAATGAACCAATGGGCCGCTTGGGATCCTTCAGCCCGGCCCGCGCCCGGCGTACCGAACGGGCTACGGCCCGGACCGCCTCATCCTGACCCACCACCCGCTGGTGCAGAATCTCCTCGAGCCTCATAAGGCGTTCGGTTTCTTCTTCGGCCAATTTCTTCACCGGAATACCGGTCCAGCTGCTGACGATCTGGGCGATGTCTTCCTCCGTAACAACCAGTTCCTCCTTGCCCCTGGCCGCCTGCCAGTCCTGCCGCCGGGCTTCCAGCTCTTTTTTCAACTGCTGCTCCTGGTCCCGCAACTGGGCGGCTTTTTCAAACTCCTGGTTGTTGACGGCGGCCTCCTTTTCTTTCTGGATTTCCTCAATCCGCTTCTCCAGGTCCTTGAGGTTGGGCGGGGCGGTAAAAGCCTTCAAACGTACGCGGGAACTGGCCTCATCAACCAGGTCGATGGCCTTGTCCGGCAGGAAGCGGTCGGTGATGTAGCGGTCCGAAAGCCTGGCCGCTGCTTCCAGGGCCTCATCGGTTATGCGCACCCGGTGATGGGCTTCGTACTTATCCCGCAGCCCCTTTAAAATGGCTATGGTTTCCTCAACCGTCGGTTCTTCCACCATGATGGGTTGGAAACGACGCTCCAGGGCGGGGTCCCTCTCAATATGCTTGCGGTACTCGTCCAGGGTGGTGGCCCCGATACACTGGAGCTCACCCCGGGCCAGGGCGGGTTTCAGGATGTTCGCTGCATCGATGGCCCCTTCCGCCGCCCCGGCACCAATCAATGTATGCAGCTCATCAATGAAAACAATGATATTGCCGGCCTTGACAATTTCGTCAATAACCTTCTTAATGCGCTCTTCAAACTCGCCCCGGTATTTGGTGCCGGCCACCATGGAAGCCAGGTCCAGGGTAACCACTCTTTTGTTGAGCAAAACCTCGGGCACGTTTCCCTGCACAATCCTTTGAGCCAGTCCTTCGGCGATGGCGGTTTTCCCCACTCCCGGCTCACCGATGAGCACCGGGTTGTTCTTGGTACGCCGGCTCAAGATCTGTATGACCCTCTCAATCTCCTTCTCCCGGCCCACCACGGGGTCCAGCTTGTCATCCCGGGCCAGAGCCGTGAGGTCCCGGCCGAACTGATCCAGGGTGGGAGTATTGGTAGCCCGGGGCCGGGCCGCACCCACCTGTCCCGGAGTGTCTCCCGCCGCGGCACCACCGAGCATCTGCACGATAACACTGCGCACCCTGTTAAGATCCGCCCCCAGTGAGGTCAACGCCCGTGCAGCCACACCTTCACCCTCCCGGATCAACCCCAGGAGAAGGTGTTCCGTCCCCACATAGTTATGGCCCATGCGCCGGGCCTCGTCCACAGCCAGTTCCAGCACCCGCTTGGCCCGCGGGGTTAAAGGAATCTCCTGCGGCATGGGGCCGGACACCTTTTCTACCATCTGCTCAACGGTGGCCCGCACCTTATCGGCGTCAATACCCAGGCTGGCGAGGGCTTTGGCCGCCACGCCCTCCCCTTCCCGGATCAGCCCGAGCAGCAGGTGTTCCGTACCTACGTACGGGTAATTAAGCCTTCTGGCTTCTTCCTGAGCAAGAAACAGTACTTTTTGTGCCCTTTGAGTAAACCGGCCGAACAACATGTTTATACACCTCCTATCGTATTTTTAAGACTGTTGAGCTGCCGATAACTTTCTACGGATTAACTGGGCACGGTAGATATCCCTTTCCACCGGACTCAGGTCCTTACCGGTAACTTTCACCAGAAAGGCCGGTCTGGTGAGTACCATTAATTCGATGATCAGCGGTGCCGGGATATTTTTGATAATACCCATATCTATACCCAGGCGCAGGTCGGAAAACAGGCTCATGGCCTCTTCCGAAGTCATTACCCGGGCATGCTTCAACAAGCCGTAAGCACGCCCTACCCGGTCCTCCAGCTGCTCCCGCCGCTCACGGTAAAGGGCTTCCCGGGCAGCCCTCTCCTGCCCCAGGAGCTGGCGGGTTACCGAAATGAGGTTGGCAATAATATCCTCCTCCGCCTGCCCCAGGGTAACCTGGTTGGACACCTGGAACAGGTTGCCTTTGGCCTCGGTGCCCTCACCGTAAAGGCCGCGCACGGTGAGCCCCAGCTTGGTAATAGTACCCAGCACCCCTTTGATCTGATTGACCATCACAAGGCCGGGCAGGTGTAGCATAACCGATGCTCGCAGACCCGTTCCCACATTGGTGGGGCAGGCCGTCAGATAACCCAGTTTTTCGTCAAAAGCATAGTCCAGAGTAGCTTCCAGGCCGTCGTCAAGGCGGCTGACCAGTTCCCAGGCCCTGTTCAGCTGCAGGCCCGGCAGGAGGCACTGCAGACGCAGGTGATCCTCTTCATTGACCATCACACTTAGCACTTCGTCGTCCCGCAGCACCACCGCCTTGCGTTCGAAATCCTCCAGTAAATCAGGGCTGATCAGGTGTTTTTCTACTAGTATCTGCCTTTCCACCGGGGTCAATTCGTTCATGCGTGTCAATTCCATTTTGCCCATTTTTTCCCGAAAGACCCTGTTTTCCACGGCCGTTTGAACGGCATGGATCACATCCTCAGCCTTCTCCCGGGACAAAAGGTGGGGAAAAGGTAAATGGGCCAGATTCCGGGCCACCCGCACCCGGCTGCTGATTACGATATCCGACTCGGGACCCGTTCCATCCATCCAGTGACTGTGGGGATTATTTACGGTTTCTCTGATGGTCATAACCTTATCCCTCCTGAAGCTCCTTTTCCAGTTCCCGGATGGCATCCCGCAATTCGGCTGCCCGCTCGAACTCTTCCCGGCTGATGGCCTCCCGCAGTTGGGCCTTCAACCGCTCAATGCGGTTGATAACACGCACTTTGCCACCGGTACGTTCGGGTACCTTCCCCGTATGGAAGGTATTACCGTGGATCCGCCGGAACACGTGTTCAAGCCGGGGGCCGAAATAACGGTAACACTCCCCGCATCCCAGCAAACCCTGGCGGGCAAATTGGGCTTCCGTCAGCCCGCAGGCTTCACACCGGACCCCTGCCGGTGCTACGGTGGGACCGGTGGCGGTGAAGCCAAATTCATTATGCAACAGCCCGGCCAGGAAATTGTGCAGGTTTATCTGTGGGAAAAACCCCATGGCCTGAGCCTGCAACTCCCGGGCACACTGTTCGCACAGGCGCATCGTCCGTTTCTCATTGTTGATTATTTCCGTCAGGTGAACAGTGGCCGGTCTCTGATGGCAACGTTCGCATTCCATCTTCTTTATCCCTCCTGTTGGCTGGCTGGCATCGGCAGAAAGTATTCCCCAGATGCCTGTTTTATTCACCCTTCTTGTTCAACAAACTCATGATCATGGCGCGCAGGATCAGTGCCCGTAACTGGTCCCGGGCCGGTAGAGCCACGCGCAGCACCTCACGGTCAACCACCGCCCGCATCATCCGGAACTCGCGGTCAGTGATCAGTTTTTCCTGCCACAGGCGTTCAATGATCGCCTGTGCCCGCTGCTGGGATATTTCCCTGCCTACCAGGTTTAAAAGCTGGCTGATGGCATCCAGCCTTTCATCCCGTGGTAACTGCATTATGCGCACATATCCACCGCCTCCCCGCCGGCTTTCCACCAGAAAGCCGTGCTCCACTGTAAAACGGGTAGCGAGAACATAATTAATCTGGGAGGGAACGCAATTAAATCTCTCCGCCAGCTCGTTGCGCCGGATCTCGATCATTCCCCGGCTGCTGGTGGCAAGCAGTTCCTTTAAATACCGTTCGATAAGGTCTGAGATGTTTGACAAATACCACCACCCTCCCTGACTTTGACTTTGACTGACTTTCACTTTTATTATAAACCAGATCCTTTGAAAAAATACAAAGCACCGGCAGAATCTTTTACTGCAAATTATTACCATTATAACCGACAGCTTTTAAAGAGATTCCCCGGACGCTTTATTTTTTCGTTTTTTTGTGCTTTTCGAGATTTTATTTTTTGGTAAAAACCATGCAGAAAAATAAAAAAGACATACCTGTACCCTCACAGGTATGTCTTACTCTCAACTGGCTCCCCGAGTAGGATTCGAACCTACAACCCTCCGGTTAACAGCCGGATGCTCTACCGTTGAGCTATCGGGGAATAACCTCAACGCCAGTAATCATTATACTACAAGCCTCTTCGCCCGTCAAGCCCCTCTTTTGACGATCTACTTGTCAAGTATAGCACCTGGCGGCTTTCAACCCGGAAAGGCGGCGGGCCTAACCGCCCGCCACAACCGGAAAGATAGTAACGGTGTCGCCCTGACGCAACCGGTCCGGCATCCCGGCTTTCTGCCCGTTAATTAAAATAAGGCCGACATACTTTTCCGGTATATGAACTTTCTCCAGCACATTCTTTACGGTAGAGTCAAGCGGAATCTCCAGAGTAATCCGCCCGCTTACGGCATCCGGGGGTGCGTAACTGGAAAGGTAACCCCGCAGTTCGACCTTTACTTCCATAATCGCACACCCCTGTGATATAAGTAGTCAGGTTTATTCTACAGGTTTATTCTATCAGAAATGGTCCCCGGGGTCACGGGTTCCCGGAAAATTCAAAACAGGGGGGCAAGGCCCCGCCACTCTTCTGTCAGGCCAGCATGGCCTCAACCCGGGAAGCGGTCATGCGGGCCGTATTGCCCAACCATCCCCGCACTTCCATAGCTTCGGCCACCCTCTTCACTGCGACCATGTAGGCGGCCAGACGCATATCCACATCCTTGCCCGATTTGTGCATGGTGACCACTTCATGAAAACCACGTACCATGATTTCCTCAAGACGGCGGTTGACCTCTTCCTCGGTCCAGTAATACCCCATGTTGTTTTGAACCCATTCAAAGTAGGAAACCGTAACCCCTCCCGCACTGGCCAGGATATCAGGTATGACAAAAATCCCCTTCTGGTTCAATATCCGGTCGCCTTCAGGCGTGGTCGGGCCGTTGGCCGCCTCGGCCACAATCTTCGCCCTCACCTGCCCGGCCACACTGGCGGTAATCTGGTTTTCCAGCGCCGCCGGCACCAGAATATCGCAGTCCATGGTGAGCAGCTCGGCAGAGGAAATGGGTCTGCTACCGGGGAAACCTTTTACAGAACCGGTCCTCATCTTATATTCACGCAATTTTACCGGATCCATCCCGGCAGTATTACAGGCCCCGCCGGTGGAATCCACAACGGCGACGATGCGGCAGCCCATTTCGTGGAGAAGCCGGGCCACAATGCTGCCGGCATTCCCGAAACCCTGCACGGCCACCCTGGCTCCGGCCAGGGGTATGCCCAGCATTTTAGCAGCCTCCCGCACTACAATGGCACACCCCCGCGCGGTGGCTTCGTTGCGTCCAGCCGACCCGCCCACAACCAGCGGCTTGCCGGTAATAACTCCAAACTCGATATGTCCTTTATAGCGGCTGAATTCATCCATCATCCAGGCCATGATCCGCGGGTTGGTATATACATCCGGTGCCGGGATATCTTTATCAGGACCTAAAATCTCGGCCACAGCCCGTACGTAGCCCCGGCTCAGTCTTTCCAGTTCCCCGGGGGAGAGTTCCCTGGGATTGCAGATTACGCCACCTTTACCCCCACCGTAAGGCAGGCCCACTACCGCACATTTGAAGGTCATCCACATGGCCAGCGCTTTCACTTCTTCCAGAGTAACGTCGGGGTGAAATCGTATACCGCCCTTGGCCGGCCCTAAAGCACTATTATGCTGAACCCGGTAGCCGGTAAAAACACGAACAGTCCCGTCGTCCATTTCCACCGGAATAACCACGGTAAGCACCTTCATGGGCTGCTTCAAGATTTCATACACCGCCGGGTGCAGACCCATACGATTCACCGCCCGCTTGATCTCCTGCTGTGCGCTGACAAACGGATTTACCTCGGCCATTTTTATACCCCCCAATTTTAAGTGCCCGAAGTGCGTATACTGTATGCAACTTATAATTTGCCAGGAGCAATAACCATGCCAATATAAAAATGGCCTCTTCTTGATGCTCACCCTAAAAGACAAAAAAGCAACCTTTTACCTTACAGCAGCGGTAATATCACGCGCCGGTACCGTAAGGAAATTATGGTATATCACTTAGGGCGTGTTAAGAAAAGGGGGTTGGGCCAGGTTGCTCAAATCACGGCATCCCGTAACAAATTGAGATATCAATCTCGGATTTAGATAGCTTGAAGGTACGGGCTAAAGAATCGAGTAGGAGGGGGCGGCTAGCCCCCGTCCTCTCACACCACCGGACATGCGG
>NZ_JBNATZ010000076.1:0-10408 GCF_049701015.1 Desulfofundulus sp. | reverse complement strand
GTGCAGCCCCTTGATCTTTAAGAGGTCATGGGGGTTGATGGAACCTTCGGTGAGCTCATCACCGGCCTCCACACGGTCCCCTGCGCTGACCTTGAGCCGGGCACCGTAGGGGATCTGGTAGGTATATTTCTCACCACTGTCGGTAGTGATCTCCACCTCCCGACGCCCCTTAACCTCCCGTACATCCACCACGCCGCTTGCTTCGGCGATCACCGCCTGCCCTTTGGGGCGCCGGGCCTCAAATAACTCTTCGACCCTGGGCAGACCCTGAGTGATATCGTCGCCAGCCACACCGCCGGTGTGGAAGGTGCGCATGGTCAGCTGGGTACCCGGCTCGCCAATGGATTGGGCCGCAATTATACCCACTGCTTCACCGATGTCAACGATCCGTCCGGTAGCCAGGTTGCGGCCGTAACACTTCACACAAACACCGTAACGGCTCCTACAGGTAATGACCGAGCGAATCCACACTTCCTTAATACCGGCCTCAACGACAGCCCTGGCTTTTTCCTCGTTGATTTCTTCACCAGCCCGCACCAGCACTTCCCCTGTCGCGGGGTGAACAATATCGTTCAGCGCCACCCGGCCAACCAGGCGGTCCTCAAGCTTTTCAATAACTTCCGTACCATCCTTGATTTCCTGTACCAGGATACCTTCGTCAGTACCGCAATCTTCTTCCCGGACGATTACATCCTGGGCCACGTCCACCAGGCGCCGGGTAAGGTAACCGGAGTCCGCGGTACGCAGGGCGGTATCGGCCAGGCCCTTGCGGGCACCGTGGGTGGAAATAAAGTATTCCAGCACGGCCAGCCCTTCCCGGAAGTTGGCTTTAATGGGCACCGGAATGATCCGGCCGGAAGGGTCGGCCATGAGCCCCCGCATACCGGCCAGCTGGCGAATCTGCTGAATATTACCCCGGGCACCGGAGTTGGCCATCATGTACACGGGATTGAATTTATCCAGGATATTCAGCAGGGCTTTGGTCACCCTGTCGGTAGCCTCGTTCCAAATGGTGATGATCTTGCGGTAACGTTCCTCCTCGGTAATCAACCCCCGGCGGTACTGGGTTTCCACTGTTTCCACCTGTTTTTCCGCGTCCGCCAGAATCTCCTTTTTCTCGGGGGGGATTATGATATCGGAAGTGCTGATGGTGATCCCCGCCCTGGTGGCAAAATAGAAACCGAGCTTTTTAATCCCGTCGAGCATGTTCGCTGTTGCTGAATACCCGAGCTTGCGGTAGCAATCATCCACCAGCTGCACCAGGCTCTTTTTATCCATCACAGTATTCAAATAACCCAGTTCGTCGGGAACCACTTCGTTGAAAATGATTCTGCCCACGGTAGTCTCCAGACGTTCCCCGTTTGGCTGACGCACCTGAACCCGTGCCTGCAGGCTCACGGCCCCGTTGTAATAGGCCATGATGGCTTCCTCGTAATCCTTGAAAACCTTCCCCTCACCGGGAGCGCCCGGTTTTTCCATGGTCAGGTAATAGCATCCCAGAACCATGTCCTGCGTGGGAATGGCCACGGGACGACCGTCCTTGGGGTTCAGGATGTTATGGGCCGAAAGCATGAGCAACCTGGCCTCGGCCTGGGCCTCGGCCGACAGCGGTACGTGTACGGCCATCTGGTCCCCGTCGAAGTCGGCGTTGTAAGCAGTGCAGACCATGGGATGGATCTGGATGGCCCGGCCTTCCACCAGGACGGGCTCAAAGGCCTGTATCCCCAGCCGGTGCAGAGTGGGAGCCCGGTTTAAAAGTACCGGATGCTCCTTGATCACCTCTTCGAGGACGTCCCAGACTTCCGGCCGCACCCGTTCCACCATGCGCTTCGCACTCTTAATGTTGTGGGCGAAGCCCTTGTTTACCAGTTGCTTCATCACAAAGGGTTTGAACAGCTCCAGGGCCATTTCCTTGGGCAGACCGCATTGATGCAGTTTCAAGGTGGGTCCGACCACAATCACCGAACGGCCGGAATAGTCCACCCGCTTGCCCAGAAGGTTCTGGCGGAAACGTCCCTGTTTACCCTTGAGCATATCGCTCAAGGATTTCAAGGGGCGGTTACCCGGACCGGTAACAGGACGACCGCGGCGACCATTGTCAATAAGGGCATCTACCGCTTCCTGGAGCATGCGCTTCTCGTTACGGACGATGATATCGGGAGCTCCCAGGTCCAGGAGGCGCTTGAGCCGGTTGTTACGGTTTATCACCCTCCGGTACAGGTCATTCAAATCTGAAGTGGCAAAGCGACCGCCGTCAAGCTGAACCATGGGCCTGAGTTCTGGAGGGATAACCGGAATGACGTCCAGTATCATCCATTCCGGCCGGTTGCCGGATTTGCGGAAGGCTTCCACCACTTCCAGGCGGCGAATAGCCCTCACACGGCGCTGACCGCTTACTTCCTTGAGCTCCTGGCGCAATTCCCTGCTCATTTCATCCAGATCAATTTCGGCCAGAAGCTCCTTGATGGCCTCGGCACCCATCCCCGCCTTGAAGGCATTACCGTATTTCTCCCGGTACTCCCGGTATTCCGTTTCCGTAAGCAATTGCTTTTTAATCAGGGGAGTATTGCCGGGATCTATTACAATATATGAAACAAAGTAAAGGACTTTTTCCAGCGCGCGGGGCGACATGTCCAAAAGCAGGCCCATACGGCTGGGAATACCTTTAAAATACCAGACATGAGATACAGGTGCAGCCAGTTCGATGTGGCCCAGGCGCTCCCGGCGGACTTTCGAACGCGTTACCTCGACACCGCAGCGGTCACAAACCACACCTTTGTAGCGTACACGCTTGTATTTGCCGCAATGGCACTCCCAGTCCCTGGTAGGACCAAAAATGCGCTCGCAAAATAGACCGTCCCGCTCGGGCTTCAGTGTCCGGTAGTTAATCGTCTCCGGCTTTTTTACCTCGCCGCTGGACCACTGACGGATCATGTCCGACGATGCCAGACCAATACGGATGCGGTCAAAGTTGTTCAAATCCAGCAAAGGATCTCTCTCCCTTCGCTAAGAATATCGCCGTCTGATTGCAGTGGAACCGTTATTGCCACTGGCAATCACTGGTAACGATCCGGTTCCGTGTCCTCTTCATCCAGGTCCAGGACGTCATCCGGCAAATCCTCCGGGTAGTCATCCTCTTCATATTCCTCCTGTTCTTCCCCGGCCTCCGGATCGGAATCATAACCTTTCTCCGGAAGCGGCTCCTCGGCGTGAATATCAAGGCCGAGATCCCGGGCTGTCTCCTGCATGTCTTCGTCTACTTCTTTAATCTCGATTTCCTCGTCGTCTTCAGAAAGAACCTTTACGTCCAGCCCCAGGCTCTGCAGCTCCTTGATCAAGACCTTGAAAGACTCGGGGACACCCGGTTCGGGCACGTTTTCTCCCTTAACTATAGCCTCGTATGTCTTGACACGACCTACCACGTCATCGGACTTGACCGTGAGAATCTCCTGCAGGGTATATGCGGCGCCATAAGCCTCCAGCGCCCAAACTTCCATCTCACCAAAGCGCTGGCCGCCGAACTGAGCCTTCCCACCCAGGGGCTGCTGGGTAACCAGGGAGTAGGGACCGGTGGAACGGGCATGGATTTTGTCATCAACCAGGTGAGCCAGTTTTAACATGTAGAGATAGCCTACGGTAATCGGATTATCGAAAGGCTCTCCGGTACGCCCGTCATACAGTGTAATTTTTCCGTCCCTGGGAAGGCCCGCTTTCTCCAGAAATTCCAGGATATCTTCTTCCGTAGCGCCGTTAAACACAGGCGTCGACACATGGTACCCCAGCACCTTGGCCGCCCAGCCCAGGTGGGTTTCCAGCACCTGGCCGAGGTTCATCCGGGAAGGTACGCCCAGGGGGTTCAGGACAATCTCCACCGGCGTACCATCGGGCAGGAAAGGCATGTCTTCTTCAGGCAGGATCCTGGCAATAACCCCCTTGTTCCCGTGGCGGCCAGCCATTTTATCACCTTCGGAGATCTTGCGCTTCTGAGCTACATACACTCTTACCAGCTGGTTAACCCCGGGTGGAAGCTCGTCACCTTTTTCCCTGGAAAATACCTTGACATCCACTACCTTGCCGGATTCGCCGTGGGGCACGCGCAAAGAAGTATCCCGGACTTCCCGCGCCTTTTCGCCAAAGATGGCCCGGAGCAACCGTTCTTCGGCTGTAAGCTCGGTCTCCCCCTTGGGCGTGACCTTACCAACCAGGATATCCCCGGGGCGCACTTCCGCACCCACCCGGATAATTCCGCGCTCGTCCAGATCTTTTAAGATCTCTTCACCCACATTGGGAATATCCCTGGTAATTTCTTCCGGACCAAGCTTGGTATCCCGGGCATCGCATTCATACTCTTCTATGTGAATGGAGGTAAAATAATCTTCCTTGACGAGTTTTTCACTTACCAGGATGGCGTCCTCATAGTTGTAACCCTCCCAGGGCATGAAGGCTACCAGGACGTTGCGGCCCAGTGCCAGTTCCCCGTGGTCGGTGGAAGGGCCATCGGCAATTACCTGACCGGCCTCCACCCGGTCGCCTTTATACACAATGGGCTTCTGATTGATGCAGGTGCCCTGGTTGGAACGCGCGAACTTGATCAATTTGTAGGTATCCAGAGTACCATTGTCGGTACGGATGACAATTTCATTGGCCGTTACCCGCTCCACCACACCGCTGTTCCTGGCAAGAACCACCACCCCGGAGTCCCGGGCGGCTTTATACTCCAGCCCCGTACCCACCAGTGGTGCTTGAGCCTTGATCAAAGGTACGGCCTGACGCTGCATGTTGGCACCCATCAAGGCCCGGTTGGCATCATCGTGCTCCAGGAAAGGAATCAGGGAGGTGGCCACACTGAAGACCTGTTTTGGAGATACGTCCATGTAGTCGACCTTGTCCGTGGGCACCACCAGAATCTCATGGCCGTGGCGGGCATTGACCCGCTCCTCGAGGAAATACCCATTCTCATCCAGGGGCACGTTGGCCTGGGCAATGACCAGATCCTCTTCCTCGTCGGCTGTGAGGTAGACGATCTCGTCCGTAACGCGCCGTTCTTCCTTGTTCACCTTGCGGTATGGTGTTTCGATAAAGCCAAAGTGATTGATCCGGGCATAGCAGGACAATGAGCCGATCAACCCGATGTTGGGACCTTCCGGAGTTTCTATGGGACACATGCGGCCGTAGTGGGAATGGTGCACGTCCCGCACCTCGAAGCCCGCCCTTTCCCGGCTCAATCCCCCGGGACCCAGGGCGGAAAGGCGCCGCTTATGAGTCAACTCGGCCAGCGGGTTCGTCTGGTCCATGAACTGTGAAAGCTGGCTGGATCCAAAGAACTCCTTGATGGCCGCCACCACCGGCCGGATGTTGATCAGTACCTGAGGAGTGATGACATCCACATCCTGGATGGTCATCCTCTCCCGTACGACCCGTTCCATACGGGACAAGCCAATGCGGAACTGGTTCTGCAAAAGCTCACCCACCGAACGGAGGCGGCGGTTACCCAGATGGTCGATATCATCCACCTGACCTTCTCCATCCATTAAACGAAGCAGGTATCGTACGGTGGCAATAATATCCTCGGGGGTCAGCTCCCGGATAAATTCGCGGTCCCTGGGGACCTCCCGGTTCAGGTAACGGTCCCACTCCGTTGGTCCCTGACCACCGTCTTTAAAACGGTAGAGCACATCATGTTTCAACTTCTTCCATAACTTATACCTGCCCACATTGGCCAGGTCGTAGCGTTTCGGGTCAAAGAACAGCGAGTGAAGCAGTGAGCGAGCACTCTCCACTGTGGGGGGTTCACCGGGCCGCAGCCGTTTATAGATTTCCACCAGTGCCTCCTCTTCGGAGTCGGTGTTGTCCCTGGTCAGTGTTTCCTGGATATATTTATTGCCGTCGAACAGGTCAATGATCATCACATTGGACCCGTAACCCAGGGCACGCACCAGCACGGTAACCGGGATCTTGCGGGTGCGGTCGACACGTACGAATACATGGTCGTTGACATCAGTTTCAAACTCCAGCCATGCTCCCCGGTTGGGGATAATGGTGGCCGTATAGATTTTTTTGCCGCTGGGATCAAGCTGTTCGGCAAAGTAAACCCCGGGAGAACGAACCAGCTGGCTGACAATCACCCGTTCCGCACCATTGATGATAAAGGTGCCTTTATCGGTCATCAGAGGAAAGTCGCCCATGAAGACTTCCTGCTCCTTGACCTCTCCCGTCTCTTTATTTATCAGGCGCACCTTTACCCTTAGAGGAGCCGCGTAGGTGACATCACGTTCCTTGCACTCTTCAACGGAGTACTTGGGTTCACCCAGGGTATAGTCCAGGAACTCAAGCACCAGATTTCCGGTGAAATCCTGGATGGGCGAAACATCCTGGAATACCTCACGCAAACCCTCCCGTAAAAACCACTCGTAGGAGTTGCGCTGGACTTCGATCAGGTTGGGTAAATCTAGAACCTCCGGAAGTTTGCCAAAACTCCACCTGGTCCTGGTCCCGGCATTTGGAGTATTCATTGAGAGCCTCACACCCCCCAAAATTAAAAAACAACGAAAAGCAAGGTTTTTTTAAAGAAAAACCTCGCTTTCCAACAAAATCAAAAAAAACTATGCCAGGATATTATTTCCGCAAAAATAATTATTCATACACAAGATAAGGATATCCCCATACTCACATGCATATATATGGACGTTTAGGAATAATAACACATTCCCGGTGGATTGTCAAGGGCTGATTTCGCATTTTTTAACATGAACCGGCCATATGTTATCTTTCGAGCCAAGCCCCCGGCAATTGAGCGGAGAGTAGAACTGTATCTACAAAATTTGTGAAATTTCCCCCCTTTTCACCGACAGGAAGAAAGTATTATCATAAAAAAAGATAGGGTGATGTGTTGTACGGAAGACAAAACAAAAGACCCGGGTCATCGAACGTATGTCGTAGCGGGAATTACAGGAGGTTCAGCAACGAGATGCAAACACTGGAATGGCCGGCACTGGGTACGAAAGCCGATATAGATAGAGTTATCCGGAAGCTGAGGAAAGAAAATGAACGTCTATTAAAAATAACAAGGTTGAAGGACAAATTCCTGGCCGACGTCAGCCATGAATTGCGTACGCCACTCACCAGTATTATCGGCTTTGCGGAACTTCTCCTGAACGGTCCATGCAGCCGGGAACTTGGCTCAAAGCAGAAGGAATACATAAACCTGATCCTGGAAAGCAGCCAGCAGATGCTGACCCTGGTCAATGACCTGCTCGACCTGGCCAAAATCGAAGCAGGGAAAGTGAAACTTAACAGGGAGGAATTCCCGGTGGACGAGCTTATTGTCTCCTGCCTGAATATGTTCCGGGAAAAAGCACAGCGGAAAGAAATCACCCTGTGCGCTCAGACGGCACCCGAACTGGGTACAGTGGTTGCCGACAGGGGGCGCATAAAGCAGGTGCTGTGCAACCTGCTGGCCAATGCCCTGCGCTTTACTCCACCCGGAGGAGAGGTGGTTGTAAGCGCCCACCGGCAGAAACAACAGGTGGTGTTCTCCGTTTCCGATACAGGCCCTGGTATTCCCGCGGAATATCGGGACAGGATTTTTAATGCTTTTGAACAGGTCTACCATACCCCGCCTGCCGGTGAACCCGGCACGGGCCTGGGGCTTGCCATCACCCGGGGTCTGGTAGAAATACACGGCGGCCGGATCTGGGTGGAAAGCCAGCCTGGAGAGGGCAGCCGCTTTTATTTTACCCTCCCGGTAAAACCGGTGTCCCCTGCACTGAACGAACCTCAACTTTGAACCGGTTCCCCAGCCGCAGGTAATGTAAGGTTACGGGGCTAGCTCTTTTCTCCAAGAAATGCTTTGACCCGGTCTATAAAATCTTTAAGCTGAATCGGTTTGCTGATATACCCGTCGCAACCGGCTGCCAGGGCTTTCTCCGCGTCCCCCTTCATGGCATAAGCAGTCACAGCCAGAACGGGGATATCCCTGGTGGCCGGGTCCTCCTTCAAGACCCGGGTGGCCTGCAGCCCGTCCATTCCAGGCAGCTCAATATCCATAAGGATCAAATCAGGCCTCTCCCGGCGCACCATTTCCAGCCCCTGAGTCGCAGTGGCAGCTTCCCTGGTCTCGTATCCCTGGGATTGTAAAATATCCCTCACCAGCTTGGTGTTCAAGGGATTATCTTCAATAATCAAAATCAACGGTGCCATACATGTTTCCCCTCCTTCTCCCCGAACAACCCCATTCAAAATAGCTTTTTTATCTGCTGGGAAAAGGGACTCAAGCAGGGCGAAAAACTATCGCCGGGAGCCGCTTTTTCGAATGCGTCCCGTTTTAAGAAATCTCACTTGCGGCTTTATCCGCTACGGGGTGCGCAATGGCATTCCGTACCAGAGGCAGGGTAAAACTAAAGGTGGCTCCCTCCCCCGGAGCACTGTTCACCCAGATACGACCACCATGCATTTCCACCAGGCGGCGGGTTATGGCCAGCCCCAGGCCGGTACCTTCATAACGGTGGACCGGAGCCACCTCACCCTGGCAGAATTCCTCAAAGATAGTCTGGTGCATCTCAGGTGCAATGCCGATGCCGTTATCAGCGACCTCGATGATCAGTTCCTCCCCGCCGGATACAGCCCGCACTTCAATGGTACCCCGGGCGGGCGTAAACTTCACCGCGTTTGAAAGCAGGTTGACAAGGATTTGCTTCAACCGTTCCGGGTCGGCCTGTACCAGATAACGACCCGGCACCAGTTCCACCCGGAGGGTGTGTTCCTTCACCCTCACGCCAGGTTCCACCAGGGTCAGGGCCTCCTGCAGGATCGACGCCGGATCCACCGGTACCGGCCTCAATTCCAGATGGCCGGCTTCAATCCTGGACAGGTCCAGAATGTCGTTGATCAGGTTCAACAAGTGACGGGCGCTGGTCAGAATATCACCCATGTATTCTTTTTGCTTTTCATTGAGCGGGCCGGACAGTTCTTCCATTAAAAGTTCGGAAAAACCGATAATAGCGTTCAGGGGGGTACGCAATTCATGAGACATCCTGGCCAGGAAGGTGGATTTCATCCGGCTGGCCTCCTCAAGTTGCCTGTTTTTTACCGCCAGCTCCCTGCTCTGTGCCTCAATCTCTTCGGCCTGGGCCTGCAATTCTTCGGCCTGCATATATAGCTCCTCATTTTGGGCCGCCAGTTCCTCGTTCAACTGACTCAGCTCCTGGGAAAGGGCAGAAACACGTTCAAAGTTCAAGGCATTATTGACCGCCACCGCCAGCACATCACAGGCCGTTTGCAGTTCTTCAAGAGCTGACTGCCGGAGGGGATGCAGGGAACCCAGCACCAGCACGCCCAGGAGATCTTCATCAAAGACCAGGGGGAGATAAACCACGGCGACCGGGAGGATCTCGCCAGCCATGGTTTGTACCGTGTAAACAGAATCAGGAGGAATATTCTCCTGAACCAGCGGCTGGCGGCTCCGGTATACTTGCCCCAGAGGTCCTTCTATAAGAGGGACTTCTCTTTGGCCAGCCAGCTTACCTGAGGGACAAAAACCCGCCAGAAGCTCGAAGATACCCCGCTCCGTCCGGGCAACGTAAATGGCGCCCACCTGAAAATCATGGACCCTGGCCAGCGTTTCCAGAACCGCTGCTGAGAGAGGTTCCAGATGAATGGATGTAATAACGACCTGCAACAGTTGCTGAAGCCTGTCCTGGACCCTGAACTGAACCTCCAGACCTTCCGCCATTTTATTAAACGCACGGGCAACCAGGCTGATTTCATCTTTTGCATCCGCCACCTCCACCCGTTGGTCCAGTTGTCCGGCAGCCAGAGCAGCGGAGGCACGGACCACTTCTCCCAGGGGGAGCAGTGCGCGGCGCACCACCACAGTAATGGTCAATACGCTCAGCAGGATGGTAGCCACGGCAGTCAGAATCAAGAAAATGGCGTTTTTTCGTACGGGAGCCATGATCTCCGCCAGATCCTGTTCGGCCACCATTCCCCACCCGGCGTAGGGGATATAGCGGTAGGCGGCCATAACAGGTACACCAGCATAATTGGTGGTTTCCAGCAACCCCTCTTTCCCCTGCACAGCTTCCCGGGCAATTTCCGAGGAGGAACGGATGAACAGGCTGGCCCCGGGCCGGCGGCGCAACTCGTTGATGATCATCCGGTCATGCCGCAGGAGAATCACCTCCCCGGTGTTACCCAGCCAGGCCCGGCCCCGGCTTATGGAATTGAGTATCTCTTCCGTTTTCACCCGGAATACCAGTACTCCCACCCGACCGTCTGGTAAACGCTCCACTCCCGGGCCCAGGCCCTCCACAGCCGTAGCAAAAGCCACGGAGGGCTCCCCGGTAGCATAAGATACATAGGCGTCCTGGAAATACACACCACCCCGCTCGAGAGGTCGCTTCAACAAATC
>NZ_JBNATZ010000075.1:5904-10425 GCF_049701015.1 Desulfofundulus sp. | reverse complement strand
GGCCTACATGCTGCACGACGTGACTGCTGTCAAGTCCAGCCTGCTGTGTTCGGAGTGCGGCGCCTGTGAGTATGCCTGTGTCATGGGGCTGTCACCCCGCCGGGTCAATGCAGCCTTCAAGCAGCAACTGGCCGCTCAGGGCATCCGATACACAGGTGCACTGCCCGAAAGCATTCCCCTGCCGGAGCGGGAGTTCCGGCGCATCCCGGTAAAGCGGCTGGTTAACTTCCTGGGGTTGGAACAGTACAATGTGGCTGCGCCTCTTCAAGACCTGGAGTTCAAACCCACCCGCGTCACCATACCACTCAAACAGCACGCCGGGGCACCATGCCAGCCGGTGGTAGAGGTGGGCCAGGAAGTCAAACGGGGCGACCTGGTGGGACAGGTACCGAAAAATGCTCTGGGTGCCTGCATACATGCCAGTATTGACGGCCGGGTTACCGGGGTAACATCTTCGTACATTACCATTGAGCCCTGAGGCAGGGGGGGTGAAGTAGATTTTGAACGCAATCGGACTTGTCGAATTCAAAAGCATTGCACGCGGCATTGCAGCTGCCGACATCATGGTCAAGACCGCTGCTGTGGAACTTCTGGCGGCCAATCCCATCTGCCCGGGCAAATATATGGCCCTGGTGGCAGGTGATGTGGCAGCCGTGCAGAGTGCGGTACAGGCAGGTGTGCAGGCAGGCGGACAGGCGGTGCTGGACGAGCTTATCCTGCCCAATGTCCACCCGTCCGTATTTCCGGCTATCACGGCCACCAGCCAGGTGGATGAGCTTCAGGCCCTCGGTATTATTGAAACATTTACCGTGGCTTCGCTTATTATAGCTGCCGATGCCAGTGCCAAGGCTGCGGAAGTACAGCTCATCGAGATCCGGCTGGCGGCAGGCCTTGGTGGGAAGTCTTATGTCACCATGACCGGGGATGTGGCGGCGGTGAAGTCTGCTGTGGAGGCAGGCACCCAGCGGGTTGCCAGTCAGGGGCTGCTGGTGGACAGCGTGGTCATTCCTTCGCCCAGCAAGCTCTTGAAGAAGGCAATCCTTTAAAAAAATAAACAAAATTAATGTGATTCCAATTTACTTTGGCGAGGATGTGTCCGTGGATGAAAAAGCTGATAACGGCAAGCGATGTGCAGAAGGCAGCTGCAGGCGGACAAAAGCAGCTGACCGTTGACAGCCATACGCTTATCACACCCGCGGCCCGCGATACAGCCCGTGAGCTGGGCGTTCAATTTGTGGAAGACGTGGCTGCAACTGCACCCGGCCCTGCGGTTGCACGGGAAGATGCGGCCGGGAGCGCTCCATCTATCCAGCCGGTTCCGCCAGGGCCGACAGGTGCGGCAGCAGGCCAGCCCGGCCTGGTCGAGCAGGTTTGCCATAAGGTGGGCGGTGGTATTGATGTGCAGCTGGTAGCACAGGTGGTCAAGGAGGTGCTGGCCCAGCTGGGCATGCAGGCAGTTCCCGCTGTGCCTTTGGTGGAAAGGGACCCGTCCGGGATCAGGCTGGTGCGTGGCAACACGGTGGTCTGTCAGCCTTTTGATACCGGCAAGCCCGGCGACAGGGTGGCCCTGGTGGATTTGCTGCCGTTGAAAGAAAGCCCGCGTATGGCTGCCGGGTTCATGACCATGGAAAAGTCCAGCTTTGATTGGGAGCTGCGCTATGACGAATATGACTACATCATTGAAGGTACCCTCGAGATAACCGTTGACGGCCGGACTTATACGGGTCGGGCGGGTGATGTTTTCTACATCCCCCGCGGCAGTAAAATTACCTTCGGTTGCCCGGACCGCGTTAAGTTCTTCTACGTTACCTATCCGGCCAACTGGCAGGAAGTTTAATCAAAAAAGGAGGGCTGGATAATGATCATAGATTATGATTTGAGTTCGATCCAGGAAGCGCGTGATCTGGCCCGTAAGGCGCGGCAGGCCCAGAAAATCTTTGCCGAGTTCAGCCAGGAAGAAGTGGACCGCATTGTAGCAGCCATGGCTGAAGCTGCTGCCGCGAATGCCGAATGGCTGGCCCGCATGGCCGTGGATGAAACAAAGTTCGGCGTTTTTGCGGACAAGGTTACCAAGAATCTTTTTGCTGCCCGGCAGGTCTATGAATATATCAAGGACATGAAGACAGCCGGCATCATCCGGGAAGACAGGGAACGCAAAGTGGTGGAAATCGCCGTACCTGTCGGGGTGATACTGGGTATCGTGCCTTCCACCAACCCGACCTCAACTGTGATCTACAAGAGCTTGATCAGCCTTAAGAGCCGCAACGCTATCGTCTTCTCCCCCCATCCCTCAGCAGCTCGCTGTACCTATGCGGCGGCACAGGTTATGCACGAGGCTGCTGTCAAGGCGGGTGCCCCGGAAGGCGTCATCGGCTGTCTGAGTAAAGTAACCCTTCAGGCCACCAATGAACTGATGAAGTGCAATGAGGTGGATTTAATCCTGGCTACCGGCGGGTCCGCGATGGTCAAGGCAGCTTACAGCTCGGGTAAGCCGGCCTATGGTGTGGGCCCCGGTAACGTGCCTGCTTTTATTGAGTCTTCGGCCGATATTCCTCATGCCGTACGGTGCATTATCGACAGCAAGACTTTTGACAACGGCACCATCTGCGCCAGCGAGCAGGCCGTGGTGGTGGAAGAGTGCATAAAGGATCAGGTTGTTGAAGAGTTCAAACGGCAGGGAGCTTACTTTATGAACGAGGAGGAAACGGCCAAGGTAGCACGCCAGCTTTTCACACCCAGAGGCATGAATCCGGCTTTTGTCGGCCGCAGTGCCGAGGTGGTGGCGGAAAGAGCGGGTATCAAAGTACCCCCGGGCACAAAGGTGCTGATTGGCGAGCAGGCTGGCGTGGGCAAGGAATATCCTCTTTCGCATGAGAAACTCACCACCGTCCTGGGATTTTATGTGGAAAAAGACTGGCATGCAGCCTGTGAGCGTTGCATGGCCCTTCTCGAAGAGGAGGGGATCGGTCATACCCTGGTCATCCATTCCCGTAACGAAGAGATTATCCGGGAGTTCGCCTTGAAGAAACCGGTCTTCCGTATTCTGGTAAATACTCCTTCCGCCCTTGGCGGCATCGGCTATACCACGGGACTGGCTCCGTCCTTGACGCTGGGATGTGGCACTTGGGGCGGCAGCAGTACTTCGGATAACGTCACACCGCTTCACCTGATCAACATCAAGCGCCTGGCTTATGGGATTAAGGAATACGCAGGTGCCGGCGGTTGCTCACGGCAGCCCGCAGTGCAAAATGCAACAGCTACCGTTTCCGCGGCTGAAATTGAGAACATAGTCCGGCAGGTCATGGCCAGGCTGGGATGCCGGTGAGCAGTTGGGAGTGAGAACCGGTGCAGCAGGCATTGGACAAGCAGGTCGAAATGGTAAGCTTAATCACACGCCTTGTGGTGGAGGAACTGGCCAGGCATAAAAGCAACAGTTACAGCTCCTCTGAGGCAGCCCGGGTTGTGAGTTCCGGTTCCGGTGTTTTATCCACCTGTGGAAGCGGTGCCACAACTGGACAGGCCGCTGTTGATGCTGTTCCCCGGTCCGATTATGCACCCGGTCTCCAGTCCGGGAGTGACCGGGAGCAACAGGAGACCTGGTTGATTCCGGTGGCGGTTTCCAACCGGCACGTTCACCTTTCGCAGAAGGACCTGGAAATATTGTTCGGACCGGGTTACCAGTTGCAAAAGCTGCGCGACCTTTCCCAGCCGGGGCAGTATGCCTGCCAGGAAACTGTAACCCTGGTCGGCCCTAAAGGTGTGCTGGAAAAGGTCCGCGTACTGGGGCCGGTCCGCCCTCGTACCCAGGTAGAAATTTCTATTTCGGACTGTTTTAAACTGGGTGTGCGCGCGCCGCTGCGTGACTCCGGGGACCTGGACGGTTCGGCACCTATCACACTGGTTGGGCCGGTTGGTTCAGTGACCATACCGGAGGGGTGCATCATTGCCGCTCGACACATTCATATGTCGCCTGCCGATGCCGCCCGGTTTGGAGTAAAGGACAGGGATAAAGTCTATGTCCGGGCAAAAGGGCCGAGGGCGGTGACCTTTGCTGAAGTACTGGTGCGCGTCCACGAAAATTACCGCCTCGAGATGCATGTGGATATGGACGAAGCAAACGCTGTAGGGTTGCAAAATGGCGATCTGGTGGAGATTATCCCCGGTGGCGAGCCTGTTGTCAGGAGATGGTGCTAGAACTTGCTCCGAAAGGGAGGTTCGCCTCCCTTTTTTAATTTCAAAATCTGTATGATACAGGAGAGATCGACATGCATGTCCTTGTGATGAACTGTGGTAGCTCATCCGTTAAATATAGACTATATGACATGAGTAACGAAACTGTGCTAGCCAGCGGACTGGCCGAGCGCATTGGTTTCCCTGACTCCCGGTTAACACAGCAGGTAGCCGGGAAGGATAAAGAGTCGTGGACCTTTCCCATGCCTGATCACCAGGCGGCTATAGAGGCCATCCTGGCCCGCCTGACCCATGGTGACTGCGGAGTGGCTGTGTCCCCCGGAGAAATAA
>NZ_JBNATZ010000075.1:0-5894 GCF_049701015.1 Desulfofundulus sp. | reverse complement strand
CCTCTAAGCGAGTAAGCAGATGATTTTCTTCGTCGGTAGAAAGAGGCGGGGGCATGCTTGAAAAGCTGGAAGACTTAAGTAACCTGGCACCGCTGCATAATCCACCCAACATCACCGGGATCAGGATCTGCCGGCAGTTGCTACCACATGCCCACCAGGTGGCGGTGTTTGATACTGCTTTTCACCAGACCATGCCCGCCAGAGCATATATATACGCTCTACCATATGAATATTACCGGAAGTACGGCCTGCGTAAATATGGCTTTCACGGTACATCCCACAGGTATGTGGCCGGGCGTGCCGCCGAACTGCTGGAGAAACCCCTTGAGGAACTGAAGCTGGTCACATGCCACCTGGGAAACGGGTCCAGCGTTTGCGCAGTTAAATACGGCCAGTCGGTGGATACCAGCATGGGCTTCACGCCACTTTCCGGGCTAATTATGGGTACGCGTAGCGGGGATATCGACCCGGCCGTGGTTTTTGTGCTGATGGAAAAGGAAAACCTGTCCCCTGCTCAGGTCAGTGAACTTCTAAACAAGAAAAGTGGTGTGCTGGGTGTTTCCGGGCTTTCCAGTGACTTCCGTGACCTGGAGCAGGCCGCTATGGCTGGTAACTGGCAGGCCCAGCTGGCTCTGGATATGTTTGTATATAGTGTACAGAAATGGATTGGTGCTTTGGTGGCTGCCATGGAAGGGGTGGATGCCATAGTTTTCACAGCGGGTATTGGCGAAAACTCCCCTTATATCCGGGGAAAAGTGCTGGCAGGACTGAGCTGGCTGGGTGTTCAGGTTGATGCAGAAAAAAACAGGGTCCGTGGTCAGGAAATGCTGATCAGCAGTGCAGGTTCGCCGGTCAAAGCGCTGGTGGTTCCCACCAATGAGGAACTGGTTATAGCTCGCGATGCGGTCCAGTTGTTGTACCATCAGCTCAGTCCTGTGTAGGTATCCTCCGCCTGTGCAGCCCTGTTTTTGATGGGACTGCTGTCTTGCCGTATGATATGGTGCAGGTATTTTTTGGGTTATGCCCGGGAGGATTTTTACTTTAGCCGTTGAAATGTCAAGAAAATAATCAAACCAAATAATAAACTCCCGGGGAGGTGGGCAGTCCCTGCGACTGCAAATGACATGGATGACGCGCGGAACTTAAAAAAATACGTGCTGCTGGCGGCTACTCTGGCTTCCTTTTTGACTCCGTTTATGGGCAGTGCCGTTAACCTGGCTATTCCGTCCATTGGGCGGGAGTTTCACCTGGAAGCCTTGATGCTCAACTGGATTGTAACATCCTATCTCGTGGCCTCCTCTGTTTTCTTGCTTCCTTTCGGTCGAGTTGCGGACCTGTA
Organism: Desulfofundulus sp.; assembly: GCF_049701015.1. Lineage (NCBI taxonomy): Bacteria > Bacillati > Bacillota > Clostridia > Eubacteriales > Peptococcaceae > Desulfofundulus > Desulfofundulus sp. The sequence goes on along the minus strand of NZ_JBNATZ010000075.1, from coordinate 4,555 downwards.
CGGCAGGAAGAAGGTCTTTCTGGCCGGTATCATTACTTATACCTTGCTGTCCCTTTTAAGCGGCCTGGCCACTTCGGGGGAAATGCTGATCCTTCTCCGCATCCTGCACGGTATTGGAGGGGCCATGATCTTCGGTACCGGCGTGGCTATCCTGACCGGCGTCTTCCCTCCCCAGGAGCGGGGGAAAGTGCTGGGCATCAATGTTGCGGCAACTTATACGGGGCTCTCCCTGGGGCCGGTTGTGGGTGGGTTTTTAACTCACCAGCTGGGCTGGCGCTACATTTTTTTCCTGAATTTTTTACTCGGCCTGACTGTGCTTCTGGTAACCCTCTTTAAACTCAAGGGGGAATGGCGGGACGCCAGGGGTGAAAAATTTGACCCGGCGGGGGCGGTGCTTTACAGCCTGAGCATGGCAGCTTTAATGAGCGGCATCGCGGCTGCCAATACCACCACCCTTGCCCGGTGGGTCCTGGTGGCGGGTATCGTGTTGCTGGCGCTTTTCATCCGGAAGGAGCTGCGCTATCCGTTCCCCCTGATCAATATCAACCTTTTCCGCAACCTGGTTTTTGCTTTTTCCAACCTTGCTGCGCTCATACATTACAGTGCAACGTTTGCGGTAGGCTTTTTACTTTCCCTGTACCTGCAGGTGGTCAGGGGACTGGATGCCCAGACTGCCGGCTTCATTCTCCTGGCCCAGCCTGTTTTGATGGCCATTCTTTCACCGCTGTCCGGACGGCTTTCCGACCGGGTTGAGCCCCGGCTGCTTGCTTCCCTCGGCATGGCTTTGAGCTTTGCCGGGCTTACACTTTTTACCCTGATAAACAAAACCACCCCTATATGGGCCGTCATGGTTAACCTGGTGTTGCTCGGTACTGGTTTTGCCCTTTTCTCATCACCAAATACCAATGCCGTGATGGGTTCGGTGGAAAAACGCTATTACGGAGTTGCTTCGGCTACGCTGGGCACCATGCGCCTGGTCGGCCAGGCATTGAGTATGGCCCTGGTCACCTTATTCTTTGGCTTTTATATGAAGGGCAAGGCCGTCACCTCCGCTACCAGCCCGCTTTTACTCAAGAGCATGCATGTTTCCTTTTTGCTTTTTGCAGTACTATGCGCCTGCGGTGTGTTTTTCTCCCTGGCACGTGGTGAGGTCCGCGGAAAACAGGAACACCCTGCCAGGTAAAGTATGGCAGGTACAGGCTGAAACTGAGCTTATAAACGGGGCTTACCATGAACCTGCTATTGCTGCCGGGTATGGGACGCTTGTTCTAACCACCTGGCCTTTTCGATGGCGGTGAGAAATTTTTCCCGGACGTCGGGATAGGTCTGCGCTATCAATTCAACCAGGGCGCGTATTTCTTCCCGCTTTGTTTTACCGCTGGCAGGGCAGGGGTTCTCAATCACAGGGAGATTTTCCACCCGCGCAATAGCGGCCAGGGTTGCTTCCGGCAGGTAAATGAGGGGGCGGATGAGTACCAGGCCGCTTCTGGCCAGGTGGGTTACCGGCGTAAAGGTGGCCAGACGGCCGGTATAGAGCCAGTTTAAAAGAAAGGTTTCCAGGAGGTCATCCAGGTGATGTCCCAGGGCCACCTTGTTGCAACCCAGATGCCGGGCCGCTTCGTTCAGAGCGCCCCGGCGCAGGTGGGCACACAGGGCGCAGGGGTTCTCTTCCCGGCGGTGTTCGAATACGATGGCTCCGATCTCTGTCCGTTCCACGTGAAACGGTATGCCCCGTTCCCGGCAGAAGGAAGCCAGGGGTGCAGGGTCAACCGGCCAGCCCAGGTCAAGGAAAATGGCGTGAAAGTCAAAGGAAAGCGGGGAATAGTTTTTGAGCAGCCACATTATGTACAGGAGAGCGGAACTGTCCTTACCTCCGGAAACTCCCACAGCGATCTTATCTCCCGTGGTAACCATGGAGTACCGGTAGATTGCTCTTTTTACTTTCGTCAGGAACCATTTGCCGTAGGTACGCTTAATGTGTCCCTTCATTCCTTGCCTCCGGCGGGCTATAATGGCGAGTAAGTTTCAGAAAAGAAAATACCGGCCCGTTCTATTTAATTTGGCTCAAAAATCGTGTAATATAAAGACGGTATAAGTAGTTGAGAATAATGATAATGATAGAGGTGAGGCAATGAGTCTTTTTTATGGTGATGTACAAAAAATTGTTGTACCGCGTGTTGTTCGCCTTGTCCGGGAGATGAATCTCAGTGCCGGCCAGTCCGTGGAGCTGGACTGCCCGCGTGCGACTCTTTTGAACATCGCCTTCCGTATCCGCACTACGGGGAACGTAAACTTTCTTGTAGAAGAATACAACGGGCGGGATTGGGAGGCAACCAGCAGGTTCGAGGTGGAAGAAGGAGAAACCGTGTGGCACCACATATTGAAGCAGCCCAGTTTCCGGCTACGCCTTGCCAATCCTTCGCCAACCGAATCTGTGGAAATTTCCATTGATGCCAACCTCCCCTGCCTGAAAGATCTTCGCGAAATTAAATAAGCTAAAAAGCGTATTGGGGCCACCGGTGCAGTCGGCGGAAGGCCTCTATTTTTTCTTGCCGGCCCAGGCGGCTTTCGGCCAGTGCCTTTTCCAGGAAGGCTATCGAGTGATCGTAGGTTATCCGGTCCACTGGATAAGGGTGGCCGTCCTTGCCTCCGTGGGCGAAACTGAACCTGGCGGGATCCCGGAAGCTGGGCGGTGTTCCGTAAGCCAGTTCCGAGAGCAGGGAGAGGGCCCGCAGAGCTTTGGGTCCAACTCCTTCGGTGGCCATCAGGGCTGCAAAATTCTCCGGCTGCCGTTCGTAACTTTTCAGGAGCACCCGGTGCAGCCTGGCCGGATTCAGGTCGGCGAGTTCCACGCGGTGCCTGGCTGGCAGCTTCAGGGCATCTTGCTGCAACCTCGTCAGGTCACGGAGCAGGTTTTCAGGCTTTTCCCGGGCCAGTTCGGCAATCACCTTCCGGGCGGGGTCACTTTCCAGGGCCACCAGGTTCAGGGTTTCGCCCCTGTAATCGCAACATACCGCCGTATGGGGTTCACAGACAAAATCCTTTACTGCAGTGCTCAACCAGTGATAGCGGCGGGCCCGGCGGGTGGTTTCATTCATGCCTTGCTGGATGATAGCCCATTGCCCGGAGGAAGTAAAAAAGAAAGTATGGTGGTAGAGCTGGTACCCGTCCTGGACGGCAGCGTTGTCCACCTTGGCGGCCATCTTGCTTGCAAAAACCAATTCCCGGGGATCCCTGGCCAGGGGAAACCTTTCACCCAGGGCGAGGATTTCGCCGGGTGTCTGGCGGGAAGTCTTTCCCTTTCCGCCCGCTACAAAAAGCCCCAGCTGGCCGGCGCAGTCCCGGAGGGCTTCCTTCAATGCACCGCAGACAGTGGTGGTTAAACCGGAAGAATGCCAGTCGAATCCCAGCACGCAACCGAGGGCCTGAAACCAGAAGGGGTCGGCCAGCCTGCCAAGGATTCCATCCGGGCCACTTTCCATTACCATCACTTCAATTAAGGCCCTGCTCATTTTGACCATCCGTTCAAAGAGCCAGGGTGGGCATTTACCTCCGTGCAGGGGGAGGTTGGCTGTCCCGGTCCGCATGTGAAATCCCTCCGGCAAATAAGGGGGCGTCATGCCTGACGCCCCTTGTTATGTTTCAGTTTCTTCTATTCTTCTTTCCAGTGGATGCACTGGGCAGGGCACATATCGATGGCTTCCTGAATTTCATCCTCGCTGGCACCGCGGGGGTTGACCACCTCGGCGAAACCCTGGTCTTCGTTCATCTGAAAGACATCAGGGCAGGTGTCTGCACAGGAGCCACAGGCCAGGCATTCTTCCGTTTCGATGTACGGAATTTTGGCCACGTTTTCCCCTCCTTGCTTATTGCGTTTGTGGTGTACCGATGGAGATATTATATCACCGTTACCAATCTTTTAGAACAGATTTGGAACAAAGGTGAATGTATCTTGTTTAACATAAATTTTGGGGAAAATACCGGAAGGTGGACTGAGCATGGAAGAGTTTCAACGCATGGTTCTAGCAGGTCGTGAAATAGCTAACCCTTCGGCAGAAACTTTAAGGGGACTGGCCTCCCACGAGGAACTGCGCCGGGAGCGCCGCCAGTGGCTGGCCAGGTACCGGGGCCTGAAGCCGGAAATTGTGGCCGCCATTGAACCGCCGGGGAATTAAGCGTTGGAATTTCAATGGGAATTTAACATAATCCGCCGGGAACTCCGACTTTAAGGACGGGCAGGCTTTACGACAGGATTTTCTTAACCTTTAGCGTTTCCTCCAGACGGGCCGTCACCCCTATGGCCGTGACTCCCAGCAGTACGGAATACAGGATCATCGCCGTAAGGATGTCCCGGTGCTGGGCCAGGAAGGTGCCTGCCAGGGGGCCGGCCAGCATTCCCACGGAATAAGCGGTATTGGATATACCGTACGTTATGCCGTAGTAAAGGTCGTTTGGCTGCCCGGTCTTTCCGCCTGCAGGTTGGGGGCTGATTTCTTCCATGGACCGAAGGCTCGGTTAACCCCCATGACCTCCTAAAGGTTAAGGGCGTGCGTGG
>NZ_JBNATZ010000074.1:4167-10520 GCF_049701015.1 Desulfofundulus sp. | reverse complement strand
CCACAACCTCGGCAACCGCCAGAAAAGCTGCATCGTAAAGCGTAGGCATATCGAAGTGACGGCTGATTTTCCAGGCCAGGTCCATTATCGAGTCATCATTAAGGTACTCTATCCCGGGAAATCGCCGGAATTCCAGCCATAGATCATCCGCTTCCTGAACAGCCAATTCCTCCCTTCTACGCTTCTTTCTCAGAACGGTTCCTATTTCGGCCCACGCAAATGCGGGCAGCACAATGAGCTGCCCTTGGTCGATAATCCTTTGTAGTAAAACCGTAGCTTTATCGCTATCCTCCTCCTGGATAAGCACCTTGATCAAAACCGAGGTGTCCAGGCAAAGATAGTTACTCATGGCGGTTCAACCCTTCCCGGAGTTCACGAATCAATTTTGTCGAATCACCCTTTACACCCGTCTTCTTTGCCATTTTGGCCCTTAACTGAAGTATCCTGTCCAGGCTTTCTTTTCTGGTTTGAGTCAACAAGTCCATTTCATTCAACTTCCGCGTCTTCTCGAAGGTTTCAGCATCGACCAGGTAAGCAACTGGCTTTGACCTCTGAAGGATTACCGCCGGTTCTTTTGTGCGAATCACTTCCACCAGGACCTCGCGGATGTTCCTCCGGATGTCTGTCACGTTCACTATGTGCACTGCAATCACTCCCAAACGTGCTTTTAATTGTAGTATAACCGGTTAAGAGAGTGATCGCAACTCATCCCTTACAGCAGCAGAATGCTTTTCTATGATTCCTGGATATATCTCCACAAAGCTTCTCCTGTTATAAGACCTGCCGCTTAAAAAATAAGCTTCAAGGCAGTGACCTTGACATCCACCCCGCAGGTGGTCTAAAACCGTCCATCATAGGGAGGGAATTGACAACGAGCCGGTGTTGTTACCGGCCAAAAAAGAGAAGCCGCAGCCAAGGCTGCAGCTCCACCCAACACCTGGCTTATCCTCATCGTTTTCAGCTACCGGCCTGTCACTGAAAACAATGGTCAGGGAATCCTTATGGGGATCACAGTACCCAACATACAAAAACAGACACCAGGAAATAACCTTCCGGGTGTCTGTTACTGCTTCCTGGTGGAGGCGGGGGGATTCGAACCCACCGTCCGGAAGAACAGCCACAGGAGTTTCTCCGAGCGCAGGCTGTGCTTTAAATTTCGCCCCTTTGGCGGCCACAGCCAGCCTCCGCAGGGGCTATCTCGTTTTTGAGTCCCGCCGGGCCTCCGAGAATCATCCCGGCGGCAAGCCCGCTAGTTTGACACCCTGTCCCGCGTCACGGGCCGGACTTGGGCAGGATGTGACTGCTAATTAAGCAGCCAGAGCGTATTCTTCGTTGGCAGTTATTGTTTTCCCACCGTTTTACGGGCTGATGGAACCCCGGCTCGCTTCTCCTGCCACCGCTTCCCCCGTCGAAACCTTTCGCCCCCATGTCACATATTACATCCTGCCCCGCAGGGCCCGCTCCATTTCCCGCCTGGCGTCCCGGGCGGCCATGTCTTCCCGCTTGTCGTACACCTTCTTGCCGCGGGCCAGGGCCAGTTCGACCTTGGCCTTGCCCCGGTCGTTGAAGTATACCTTCAGCGGGATCAGGGCCAGGCCCTTTTCCCGGCTCTTACCCAGCAGACGCAGGATCTCCCTCTTGTGCATCAGGAGCTTGCGCGTCCGCTTGGGCTCGTGGTTGAAGCGGTTGCCCTGGTCGTAGGGGCTGATGTGCATATTGTACAGGAACAGCTCGGCGTTTTCAACACGTGCGAAGCTGTCCTGCAGGTTGGCCCGCCCGGCCCGCAGGGACTTGACCTCGGTGCCGGTCAGGGCGATGCCTGCTTCGTAGGTCTCCAGGATGTGATAGTCATGGCGGGCCTTCCTGTTTACCGTGACCACCTTCCCCACCATGACCACCTCCCGCGCTGATAAATAAAGCCCTACCTTCAAGCGGCTGGGCTGGACAAACTTAATTAAATACCCTGTACTTAATTACAACAGCCTATATTTATTATAGCAGTCCAGGTATAATTGTCAACAGGCAATTCCATTTTCTGGCCCGCGGAACCCGGGAATCAAAAAGATGGGAGCCGGCAGAAAAGGAATCCACCGGCCGGCAGATATTAAAGCCCCATCTCCCCGGCAATTCCCTGCATGGACCTGAGGCCGATTTCCATAAACTCCTCCAGGGAAAGCCCCATTTCGGAGCAGCTCTTGATCTGTTCCCTGTTCGCACCCCGGGCAAAGGATTTTTCGTGAAAACGGTTGAGGAGGAAGGGGACGTCTATGGCGGAAAGCTTTTTCTCCGGCTTGATCAGGGCTCCCGCCACAATAAGCCCGGTCAGGGGGTCGCTGGCGTAGAGGGCCTTGTCCAGCAGGCTCCGGCGGGGCAGGCCGTGGGCTTCATTATGGGCCCTCACGGCGTAAACCACTTCCTCCGGCAGACCCTCCCTGGCGAGCAGGTCCGCACCTTCCATACTGTGCCGTGCGGGCTCGTCCTTCGTCCAGTCGTAGTCGATATCATGAAGCAGCCCGGCCAGGCCCCAGAGATCCTCGTCCTGGCCGAAATGCCTGGCCAGGCCACGCATAACCGCTTCCACAGCCAGGGAATGCTTTACCAGATTGCGGGTCTTCAAATGGCTGGTCAGGAGGTGATAGGCTTCGTCACGGGTCACGTTTGAAAACTCCTTTCTCTTATAGTGAGAAACTTGGCTGTTGCCCGGGCCGCCACCCTGCCGTCCGGGAGGGTGAGACGGGCACAAAGCTCCCACAGCCGCCCTTTGCCGCCCGTGCTCCACGCTTCCACGGTCACCGGTACGCCCACGGGCACCGGGTTGCTGAAACGGGTGAGCATTTCCGCCGTCATGGCCGTAACCCCCCGGCGCCAGAGCCACTGGGCCATGGCCTCGTCCAGCAGGGTGGAAATCAAGCCGCCGTGCAGCAGGCCGTCCCAGCCCTGGTGCTCTTCCCCGGCCGTAAAGGTGGCCCGGCAGACATCACCCTCCAGTGAGAATTTCAGACGCAACCCGATAGGGTTTCTAGGGCTGCAGGCAAAACACATCCCGTCCCCGGGTATGAACCCCTTCGCCACGCTGATTCACCTTCTTCAAAATTCGGGGACATTCCCGGATGTCCCCATTTCCGTGTACAAAGATATTTTACCAGAAATTTCTCGTTTCGCAAGCGGTGCCGGACAGGCTCAATTCCGACGGATGCCCCGTAAATCCAGAAGGGGGTCTCCGGGGACCCGTTACCTTCCCCAACCGGCCCTTTGCACGTCAAAGTGACCCGAACAGGCAATGAATGATTTTAGAGCCTCTTGACCCGGGCATGGGATGGAAATATAATTAAATTGGTATTTTGGTTTTTTGGGAAAATGATGAGCCGGGAGTGACGTTTATGACCCTCACCCAGAGACGGAAAGAGTTCCTCGACAAGATTATCAACCTGTTCCGCCAGACCGGCCTTCCCGTACACTACGCCACTGTGGCCGAAGCCCTGGGCGTGAGCAAATGGACGGCCTATGATATTTTAAAAGAGCTGGAAAAAGAAGAACTGCTGCGCAGCGAGTATACCCTCAGCCGAACCGAAAAGGCTCCCGGCCGTTCCATGGTGGTTTTCCGCCCTACGGAAAAAGCTTTGAGGATCCTGTTCCAAACGGAAGCAAAACCCGAACTGGAAGACTGGCCGGCCATCCGGGGCAGGTTATTATCCCTTTTTGACAATATGAAAAACCTCAATCCCCAGAAGATCAGGGACGAACTGCTGCAGGAATTGGCGAAAGTAGAGCTGCCGGTAGCCTTCTGCGCCTATACCATCGCCCTTCTCATAACCCACATCTACATGATTAATGCACGCAGCCTTGCATTGCTGCAGCAGATTTTCGAGACGGCCCCCAGGCCTGAGCTGGTTTTGAGCCTGTTCGCCGGTTCGGTAATCGGAACCATGCTCAAAGGTATGAAGGATGTAGTGAACAGCAAGATCCTTTCCTGCATCCAGCGTTTTCAAGATCACATCTCCCGGTGCGGCGACCAGGAGCACAGGCTGCTGGCCAGCTTTTTAAGTGAAGCTCTACAGCGTTCACAATAATTTTTTTGAAATAATTTTTGGCCTTTTGGGTTATCAGGGGAATAAATCGTCCAAAGGGGGAAATGCTATGAAGAACACTTTAAGCAAAAAGATCAAGGGGGGCCCATTATGCGCATCGGGACCAATAACCTCATAAGGGCTAAAAATTTCCTGGCGCTGCACCTGTCCCAGAACTTGATGTCCTACGTGAGCAAGAACCCGGAGACCAATTTGCCGCGATTGCTGAACCTGGTGAAACTGCTCGCCGTCCAGGAACGACACAAGCGCCAGGTGGAAACCGTGGCCAAAGCTTTCAGGGAAAACCCGGCCATCCGGGAGTACATGATCAAGCTGGCCAGAAATCTCCACCCCAACGTGCGTAACCGCCTGGCTTACAACTGGTTCATGAACGCGATGGTTTTCGGCATTCCCCGGCAGAGGATGATGTCTCTGGAATTAGGGACCAACGTTCCCAACTTCATCCTGGTTGACCCCACCAGCGCCTGCAACCTGGCCTGTGAAGGCTGCTGGGCAGGCAGGTATTCACAAAAAAATTCCTTGAGTGCGGAAAGGCTGGACCGCCTTTTCCAGGAAGCCAAGGAGCTGGGGATCTACTGGATCGTCTTTTCAGGCGGGGAACCCCTGCTTTACCCCCACCTGTTCGACCTGATGGCCAAACACAACGATATGGCCTTTATGGCCTATACCAACGGTACGCTGATCAACGAAAAGATGGCCGATAAAATTATCGAGGTGGGTAATTTCTCGCCGGCCATCAGCCTGGAAGGATGGCGGGAACGCACCGACGCCCGGCGGGGCCCGGGAACTTTCGACAGGGTGATGCGGGCCATGGACCTGCTGCGGGAAAGGGGCGCGGCCTTTGGCGTTTCCATAACCATCACCAGGGAAAACGTAATGGAAGTGACCAGCGATGAGTTTATTGACTTCCTCATCGACAAAGGGGTTATATACGGATGGACCTTCCATTACATCCCGATCGGCCGCAACCCCAATGTCGACCTGATGATCACCCCGGAGCAGAGGGCCTACCTGGCCGAACGCATCCCCTACATCCGCACCCACAAACCCATCCAGATTGCAGACTTCTGGAACGATGGGGAACTGGTGGAGGGGTGCCTGGCCGGAGGGCGGCGCTACTTCCACATCAACGCCGCCGGAGAGGTGGAACCCTGCGCATTCGTCCACTTTGCCGTGGACAACATCAATGAAAAGAGCCTGGTTGAGGTGCTGCGTTCGCCGCTGTTCGCAGCCTACCAGAAGCGCCAGCCCTTCCACGACAACCTGCTCCGGCCCTGCCCGGTCATCGACGTGCCGCAGGCTTTGAGGGATATCGTCAAGGAATCCGGCGCCCACCCGACCCACGAGGGAGCCGAATCAGTCCTGGAGGGCACCATTGCCGCCTGGCTGGACGAACGCTCCCGGGACTGGGGCCGGGTGGCAGACCGGCTCTGGGCGGAACGGCACCCGCTCAAAGAAGCGCAGGGATTGTAAACAACTCTTCTTTAAAAATGGCCGGCTCCCGCCGGCCATTTTTAACACAGCCTCCAGCAACCGGTCGGGCTCAGGACGCCATCCCGCTCCGCTTTTCCATGGAACCCGGGATGAAGGAAAGAGCGGCGCGGGGGCAGACGGCCACGCAGGTGCCGCACTTGATACAATCGTTATCCCCCATGGTTCCGGCCGCCCGGTATTCATAGGGTTTCAGCTGCATGGGGCAGGCCCTGGTACAGGTCCGGCACTCCACGCAGGTGCCGCTGATCAGCAGAGGCTCCTTGCCCCCGGAGAGCCAGTGGCCCAGGGTACCCATGGGGCAGATGTGACACCAGGTCCGGGGGTGGATAAGCAGCCCCAGCATAATTCCAACCGCAGTGGTAGCAGTAAGTATACGCACAAGCGCCAGTCCCATGGCCGCCGCATCTCCCCCGGCCAGATACCACTGCACACCGATCATGGTAAAAATCAAGCACAGCATGAAGACACGCACCGCCCGGCTGCGGAAAAAAGCGGGAATCGATTTTTTTAAGGAGAAGGGCCGCACAAAGAGATCGAAAAAAGCACCCCGGGGACACATCCAGTCGCACCAGGCCCTTCCCCGGAAGAGTGCCACCCCCACCGCTCCAGCCATACACCCGAGCAGCAGGAAGCCGAGCAGGGGGTAGAACCAGCCCAGCACGGCTACCAGGGGCAAGCCCGGCCAAGTGAGGCTCTGCCTTAACCTGCGTTGTTTCTGTTGTTCCTTGAACACAATGATACCTCCCATCCTGGAAATTGTTGCCTTACCGC
>NZ_JBNATZ010000074.1:0-4067 GCF_049701015.1 Desulfofundulus sp. | reverse complement strand
AAAAATGCCCCTGCTCTCGCAGGGGCGTTTCTAATAACCGTCATAGACTTAGCGGACGATATTGGCAATCAAAGGAATAATCAGCAGCGCCACGATGTTCACGATCTTGATCATCGGGTTGATGGCCGGTCCCGCTGTATCCTTCAGCGGGTCTCCGACGGTGTCACCCGTTACAGCCGCAGCGTGGGTGGGAGTACCCTTGCCGCCGTACATACCTTCTTCAATGTACTTCTTGGCGTTGTCCCAGGCACCGCCGCCGGAGGTCTGGAAGATGGCCAGGAAGAGACCGCTTATGATGGTACCCATCAGCATGCCGCCCAGAGCATCCCGCCCGAGGAGCAGACCCACCACCACGGGGGACAGAACGGGAATCAAGCCGGGCAGGATCATTTCTTTCAGCGCACGGCGGGTAACGATGTCAACGCACCGGCCGTACTCCGGCTTGGCCGTACCTTCCATAATACCTTTGATTTCACGGAACTGCCGCCGCACCTCGTTGACCACTTCATAAGCCGCACGGCCCACGGCACCGATGGCCAGGGAGGAGAACAGGTAGGGCAGGGCGGCACCGATGAACAGGCCGGCCAGCACCCACGGGTTGTTGATGGAGAAGGTGAGCGCCTCTCTGGGCACAAAATCAGCCAGGTGGTGGGTGTAGTCGGCAAAAAGCACGATAGCCGCCAGACCGGCTGAACCAATGGCATAACCCTTGGTCACCGCCTTGGTGGTGTTGCCCACGGCATCCAGCGGGTCGGTAATGTTGCGCACTTCCTCGGGCAGTTCCGCCATTTCGGCAATACCGCCCGCGTTGTCGGTGATGGGCCCGTAGGAGTCAATGGCCACGATGATACCGGTCATGGAGAGCATGGCCATGGAAGCGATCCCAATGGCATAAAGACCGTGTGCCCCACCGCCACCAATCAAATAGGAAATCAGGATACCGGCCACGATTACAATGGCGGGAAGGACGCCGGCCTCCATAGCCACGGAGATACCGGTGATGATGTTGGTGGCATGACCGGACTGGGAAGCTTCAGCAATGGATTTCACCGGACGGAAACTCTTGGATGTATAGTAGTCTGTAATGTACACGAGAGCCACGGTGATGACCACACCGATGAGAGCGGGCCAGAAGAAAGCAGTGGAACCCAGAACACTATTGCTTACAAACCAGAAGCCGATCAGTGCCAGAACGGCGGAAGCCCACAACCCCTTGTACAGGGCACCCATGATGTTGGTGCCGCCACCCATCCGGACAAAGAAGGTACCGATAATAGAAGCGATAATAGCTACGGCTCCCAGAACCATGGGATAAACAATGTACTGGGGCTGGTCCTTAAAGACCAGGAAACCGAGGAGCATGGCACCAACAGCGGTTACGGCATAGGTCTCAAAGAGGTCGGCCGCCATACCGGCACAGTCACCGACGTTGTCCCCCACGTTGTCAGCAATAACCGCCGGGTTCCTGGGGTCGTCTTCAGGGATACCGGCCTCGACCTTACCCACCAGGTCGGCACCGACGTCGGCACTCTTGGTATAAATACCGCCACCCAGACGGGCGAACACGCTTATCAGCGAACCGCCGAAGCCCAGGCCCACCAGCGCCACCGGGTCTCTGAAGATAACGTACATGGCCGAGACACCCAGGAGGGCCAGGCTCACGCACATCATACCCGTCACAGCACCGCCCCGGAAGGCTACCTGCAGGGCATAGCCTATACCGGACCTGGCTGCTTCCGCCACGCGGGTATTGCCCCGGGTCGTAACGTACATACCGATATAGCCGCAAAGACCCGAGAAAATGGCCCCGATGACAAACCCAACGGCTGTCCAGTAGTTAAGCCCGAACAGAATAATCAGTGCCACTACCACGCCAACAATCGCTATGGTCTTATACTGCCGGTTGAGATAAGCCATAGCCCCTTCCTGGATGGCCGCCGAAATTTCCTGCATGCGCTGGGAACCGGCAGGACGGCTGAGTACCCATGAGGCCAGATAACCTGCAAACAGGATACCAATAATGGCAGCCACTATCCCGGAATAGGTCATCCAAGATTGTACCAAGAATATTCCCCCCCATGATTAATTTTTCAAACAGCCTGTGAACAACATCCAACCTCCTTCTCCCGGAATCACCTCCCCCTTCCCGCTAGACAGGCGCCGCACACCAATTTTTTATATATAACTTTTTCGGCCGGTGGCCGGCAGCCTGCAAAAGAAATAAGACAATGGGCTTATATCCATAAGCCCAATACAAGTGACGTAATGGCAAATAACACCGCCACTACCGTAGTTAGTTTGCTAAAAAACTCGTCAAGACCTTTCTTTTTACCGAACAAAACCTCCGCCCCCCCGGCAATAGCCCCGGAGAGCCCGGCACTTCTTCCCGACTGTAAAAGCACCGTTGCGATGAGAGCAAGGCATAGAAGCACATGAAAGGCTATCAAAACGCCCTTGAGCACACGCCTGCACCTCCTCTTCCATTCGCTGTTATTATAGCACAGAACAATAATAATTGACAATTATGCCTGGGGGATAAAATAGAGACGTGCGATGAGATACGGGAGTTGAGATTTTACATCCCGCTCCTCAACGCCTTCCGGCCCGGATAAATAGCGTTATCACCGAGCTCTTCCTCTATACGCAGGAGCTGGTTGTACTTGGCCACCCGGTCGGTACGGGAAGGCGCTCCGGTCTTAATCAGGCCGGTCCCCGCAGCCACCACCAGGTCGGCGATAAATGTATCTTCCGTCTCACCGGAACGGTGACTCACCACCGCGGTAAACCCGGCACGCCGGGCCAACTCAATAGCTTCCAGGGTCTCAGTGAGGGTGCCGATCTGGTTCACCTTGATCAGAATGGAATTACTGGCACGCAGTTCAATGCCCTTCTGAAGCCTTTCCGTGTTGGTGACGTAAAGGTCGTCCCCCACCACCTGCACCCTGTCTCCCAGGCGGGCGGTGAGCTTCGGCCAGTTCTCCCAGTCGTCCTCGGCCAGGCCGTCTTCAATCGAGAGGAGGGGATAGCGCTCTGCCAGGGAGGCATAAAATTCAATTAACTCCTCCGCAGTGAGAGGTTTTCCTTCCAGCATGTAGCGGCCGTCCTTGAAAAACTCCGTGGCCGCGGGGTCGATGGCCAGGGCCACTTCATCCCCGGGCTTGTAGCCTGCCGCTTCGATGGCCTCCACAATGACCGCACAGGCCTCCTCATTGGAAGTGAGGTTGGGCGCGAAACCCCCTTCATCACCTACTGCGGTGTTCAGGCCTCTTTTCTTAAGCACCCTTTTCAGGTTATGAAAGACCTCGGCCCCCATCCGCAGCGCCTCGGCAAAACTGGGGGCACCCACGGGCATGATCATGAACTCCTGGATGTCGACGTTGTTGTCCGCATGCTTGCCGCCGTTCAAAATGTTCATCATCGGCACGGGCAGCCGACGGGCATTGACCCCGCCGAGATACTGGTACAGGGGCAGCCCCACCGACCTGGCCGCCGCCCTGGCTGCAGCCAGGGAAACACCCAGGATGGCGTTGGCGCCCAGGTTGCTCTTGTTGGGTGTACCGTCCAGCTCGATGAGGGTCCTGTCCAGACCCACCTGGTCCGTGGCGTCAAAACCGATAATTTCGGGAGCGATTTTCTCAATCACGTTGTGCACGGCCTTCTGCACGCCATTGCCCAGGTAACGGGACGGGTCGCCATCTCTCAGCTCCACCGCTTCGTGGGCACCGGTGGAGGCCCCGGAAGGGACAGCCGCTCTCCCCAGGGTACCGTCTTCCAGCAGCACGTCCACTTCCACGGTGGGATTGCCCCGGGAGTCGAGAATCTCCCTCGCGTATACGTCAACAACAGTTGTGCTCATGTTTTTCTCTTCCTCCTCGTTTATTTATGACGGGGATGCAAGCGCGGTCCGGAAGAGGAGGGCGCAGGCACCCGCTCAACGCTCTATAATCAATGACTCGCCGGTCATTTCCGGCGGCCTGGGGATCCCCATCAGGTCCAGCATGGTCGGGGCAATATCCGCCAGAATGCCTCCCGGACGGAGTTTCACCCGCCCGAGCTCCTCCCCGATC
>NZ_JBNATZ010000073.1:0-10714 GCF_049701015.1 Desulfofundulus sp. | reverse complement strand
CTTTACCGCCGCCGTACTGGGCGGAATCGGGATCATTCCGGGAGCGGTACTGGGTGCACTCATTATGGGTCAGGTGGAGACCCTGACTTCCGCCTATTTATCTTCCCAAATGCGAGATGCCATCGCCTTTGCTATCTTGATTCTAGTTCTCCTATTCCGGCCTACGGGGCTGCTGGGCCGCACGGAAACAGAAAAAGTATAACGTAATAAAAGCAGGTGAAGGGGCAGATGAAATTAAAACGCAACACATTTATTTTATTCGCAGGGGCTGCGATCTTCTTCGCCCTGGTCAAGGTCATGCAATTCAGCGGTATACTTACTCCTTACTGGCAGCTGGTGCTGGACCAGGCATTGATTATGGTCATCGGCACGCTGGGGCTCTCCATCATTTACGGCTTCACCGGGCAGTTTTCCCTGGGCCATGCAGCTTTTTACGGTTTGGGAGCTTATACAGCCGGAGCCCTGGACAAGGTGTATGGAAACGGCAATATGCTGTTTTTCTTCCTGTCTCTGTTGGCCGGAGCAGCAGTAGCAGGTCTGGTAGCATTGCTGATCGGCCTTCCCATATTAAGATTGCGCTCCGACTACCTGGGTATCGCCACACTCGGGTTTGGAATTATTGTTAGAGTAGGTATGGAAAACGGCAACAAGCTGTTCCCGGTACTGGGTGGAGCCACAGGCATGAGCGGCACACCCCAGGTCGCCCATTTTGAAGTAATCTTTATATTGACACTTATTGTAATTCTCCTGGTACGCAACTTCATCTATTCTACCTACGGTCGTGTCTGCACCTCCATACGGGAAGATGAAATTGCTGCCGATGTCATGGGTATTGATACCACCCGTTACAAGGTCATGGCTTTTGTCCTGGGCTGTGCCTTAGCAGGCCTGGCCGGAGGCATTTACGCCCACCGTTACCCCTTTTTACACCCGGCCAGCTTTGATTTCCTGAAATCCTTTGACTTCCTCCTTATTGTAGTGCTGGGCGGACTGGGAAGCATGACGGGCACTATAGTAACAGCAATGGGCTGGGTCTTCTTGCTGGAAGTTTTGCGTGTGGTTCTGGGACAAAACTTTATTGACTGGCGTGGCGTTATTTATGCCCTCATTCTAGTTGTTTCGATTATCCTCAAACCCCAGGGCCTTTTCAGCGGTAGAGAACTAGGGTTATTAATCCCTGATCAACTTAAAACGGTCACTGGAAAGGAGCACACCCATGCCGGTTCTGGAAATTAGCAATCTGTCGAAAGCATTCGGCGGCCTTAAAGCAGTAAACAATTTTAGCTTAACTCTGAATGAGGGGGAGATTGTAGGACTCATTGGCCCCAACGGTGCCGGCAAAACCACAATCTTTAATTTGATCACCGGACTTTATAAACCAACTGCTGGTACCATATCTTTTTGCGGAGAAGATATTACAGGCCTCCCGCCTTTCAAGATTTCCCAGCGGGGCATAGCGAGGACATTTCAAAATATTCGGCTCTTCAAAGGAAACACGGTGATGGACAACGTGCGGGCTGTATTCCATCCCCGCATTAAATATAATTTTTTTGACGCCCTTTTACGAACACCCCGGTATAACTCCGAAGAAACAAGAGTCACCCGGGAAACAATGGAACTGCTGGAGGCATTAAACCTGGCCCACCGGGCAAACGAAAAGGCAGCCAGCCTGGCTTACGGAGATCAACGCCGGCTGGAAATCGCCCGGGCACTAGCTACCAGCCCCAAACTACTGCTCCTGGATGAACCGGCAGCCGGAATGAATCCTGCAGAAGTGAAGCGCATGGTGAACTTAGTTCGCTACATCAAGGAGAAATTCGGACTAACGATACTACTAATTGAACACCAGATGGGCATGGTTATGAACCTTTGCGAACGGCTCGTGGTTATGGACTTCGGACAAATTATTGCCACAGGTACACCCCTGGAAATCCGGAACAACCCTGTAGTTTTAGAGGCTTACCTAGGCAAGGGGGTGACGGTTGCTTGATCCTGGAAGTAAAAGATCTTGAAGTCTATTACGGTTCTATTCGGGCATTGCAAGGGATTTCCTTTCACGTTGAGAAGGGGGAAATAGTTACCCTTATCGGAGCCAATGGCGCAGGGAAATCAACCACCCTGCGCACCATCTCAGGATTGTTAATTCCCCGCCAGGGAGAAATATATTTCCAGGGCCAAAAAATCAATCGTACCCCGGCCCACCAGATAGTGAGGATGGGGATCTCTCATGTACCGGAAGGACGGCAAATATTCCCCAACCTTACTGTCAGGGAAAACCTCTTGATGGGAGCATACACCCGTAGTAACCGGGCCGAGGTACAGGAAAGTCTGGAAGAAGTACTGAATCGTTTTCCCCGCTTGCGGGAACGGGCCAAGCAACTGGCCGGCACTCTATCGGGCGGGGAGCAGCAAATGCTGGCCATGGGTCGGGGATTAATGAGCAAGCCAACTTTGCTTCTTCTGGACGAACCGTCCATGGGCCTATCGCCCCTGCTGGTAGAAGAGATATTTGAAATTATCAAGGACATCAACCAGCAGGGAACCACTATCCTCCTGGTGGAGCAAAATGCCTATATGGCATTGCAGATAGCTCACCGGGCATATGTGCTTGAAACAGGTCGCATTGTTTTAAGCGGTACTTCAGCGGAAGTCAAGGCCAATCCACAAATACGGAGCGCTTATCTGGGCGAAGTCGACAGGGGAGCATAAAAGCAGGTGGGTTATCATCGTAGATCTCAAATGTCTTTAGATTGCTCGCAGCTGTTGTATTCACTCCTTGATTAAGGCTTTTTAAGATAAACATACTAAGTTATGCATAAAATTATTCTGTATCTTCGGAGGGTTGATGATGTACGATGTAGCCATTATCGGGGGTGGCCCGGCAGGCTTAACCGCAGGAATCTACAGTGCACGGGCAAAACTTAAAAGCCTGTTAATTGAACGGGGTATGACCGGTGGCCTGGCAGCCACAACGGAATTTATTGAAAATTATCCGGGTTTTAGCGAAGGCATTGGAGGTCCGGAACTCATGACCCGGATGGAAGCCCAGGCCAGGCGTTTCGGACTGGAAATCGTTAATTCCAATGTTGAGGCTATCAGAAAAGAAAACCTCCACTTCATCATAAACACAGAGGATACTGAGATCGTGGCCCGTACCGTGATCGTGGCTACAGGAGCGCAACCCCAGAGGTTACAGGTTAGAGGAGAAGAAACTTTTTATGGCCGGGGTGTATCCTACTGTGCTACTTGTGACGGAGCATTTTTTAAGGATAAACATGTAGCGGTCGTGGGCGGTGGAGATGCCGCAGTAGAAGAAGCTATGTTTCTCACCAAATTCGCCAGTCGGGTATTTATTATTCACCGGCGTGGTGAGTTAAGGGCGACCAGAATTCTCCAGGAGCGTGCCCGGCAAAACCCGCGCCTGCAATTTATCTGGTATAGTGTAGTAGACGAAATCATGGGCAGGGAAACTGTTTCAGGTGTACGAATTAAGGATGTACGTACCGGTCAAACCAGCGAATTGCCCGTGGAGGGAGTGTTCATTTACATCGGGTACAGCCCCAATTCTTCCCTGGTAAAAGAGCTTGTCAAGCTGGACGAACAGGGTTATATCCTTACCGACGCAAATATGCATACCAGCTGTCCAGGTCTTTTTGCCGCAGGCGACGTCCGTCAAAAGTCCCTGCGCCAGGTAGTTACTGCTGTAGCCGACGGTGCCATTGCGGCAGTCAGTGCGGAAAAGTATCTAAACCAAAACCGCTAAAAGAACCAAAAAGAAAGCTGTATCTTTTGATACAGCGGAGAAAGGGAGAGGAGATTAGGTTGTTTTCACTCTTGTGATTCTTATTTTACCCATCACTCTGGGAAGAGAAAAGTTTTACCGGCCAAAAGGTTGGATTTAGTTCCTTAGCGGATAAAATATGCGCTTACAGTTCAGTACCACCCCCCTGGTTCCCTGGTAGCCAGTTTCCTCCCGTCCAAACTGCCATTCGGCAGCCAGTGAGAACCACCTGGCCAGTGATTGCGGCATTCCAACTGCAGTGAAAAAAAATGCCTGATGCCCCGGAGGCTTTTTAACAATAATGCGAGGGGGGACAAGAAAATTGAAAGATATTGCAGTCCTTATTGAAAGATTTCGGGCCGGTGACCCCAGAGCACTGGCCCGGGTAATCAGTTTTTTGGAAAATGAAGAGCCTGTGGCTGAATACATTATGGAACAAATTTACCCCTTGACGGGCCAGGCCTATGTTGTGGGTATCACCGGCTCGCCAGGTGCAGGCAAGAGTTCCCTGGTAGACCGTCTAATCACTCTGTTACGCCAGAGAGGGGAAACTGTGGGAATTGTGGCAGTGGACCCCACCAGTCCCTTTACTGGGGGAGCCCTATTAGGCGATCGTATAAGAATGCAAAATCACGCTACTGACCGGGGCGTATTTATACGAAGTATGGGCACACGGGGAAGTCTGGGTGGACTGGCACATACTACCGGCGAAGTAGTTAAAGCTATGGATGCTTTTGGCTTCAGGTGGGTTATTGTCGAAACAGTAGGAGTGGGGCAGGCCGAACTGGATATTATGCACCTCGCAGATACCACTGTAGTGGTTCTAACCCCGGGAGCAGGGGACGCCATTCAAACAATTAAAGCAGGCATCATGGAAATAGCCGATGTCTTTGCAATTAACAAGTGCGACCTGCCAGGGGCTAACAAAATTGCTGCTGAAGTTGAAATGATGCTGGATATGCAGGGAAAGCGTTCAGACTGGCGCCCCCCGGTGGTGAAGACTTCTACCTTAGATGGACGGGGGGTATCCGAACTGCTCGCAGCCATTGAAAACCACCGGGAATTTCTATGCCAGGACAAAACCCTGCGGGAAAAACGATGGCTCCGGGCACGAAACGAAACCCTGGAACTGGCGCAATACTTTTGGCAACGTCTGCTTTCGCTAGAGTTAACTAACATTAATCCTATCCTCGAAGAAGTCGCCAACAGACGAAAGAACCCATACAGCGGCGCCAGAGAGATTGTAAAATACCTGTTTGATAAATATCACCAACACTGGCACCAATTTGAGATGGTAACCAGAAGCTGAAAATCGGGTTATAATAAATCTAAAAGAAAGGAGTGAACGTTATCAGTGAAAGTCACCTTTTTAGGTCACGCAGCTTTTCTCTTTGAGGGAGAAGCAACAGTATTAATTGATCCCTTTATTACCGGTAACCCTGTCGCAACCGTGCGGAGAGAAGACCTCCACCCGAATCTGATCCTGGTCAGCCATGGTCATGGCGATCATCTTGGTGACGCAGTTGAAATTGCTAAAAGATCAGGCGCAACGATAGTTTCAGTTTTTGAACTGGCCAGCTATTGCAGCCGTCATGGTGCACAGGCTCATGGCATGCACATTGGAGGTAGCCATCAATTTGGTCCGGTAAAAGTAAAGCTGACACCCGCATGGCACGGTAGTGGACTGGTTAACAGCGGACCGGCCGAATATCTTGGAACTCCTTGTGGTTTTGTTTTTACAATGGACGGAAAGACCATTTACCATGCTGGAGATACCGGGCTTTTTGGAGACATGGCCATGATAGGACGACTGCACCCCATTGACCTTGCCCTGCTACCTATTGGGGATAATTTTACCATGGGTCCCGAAGATGCCCTGGAAGCAGTACGCTTAATAAAGCCAAACCTGGTTATTCCAATGCATTATAATACCTGGCCCCTGATTGAACAGAATCCGCAGGACTTCAAACGGGCAGTAGAAGAACAAACACCTGCCAGAGTAATCATTCTTTCCCCGGGAGAAAGTTATGAATTCTAATCGCCAGCCGGACCCGACCTTGATGTTGACACAGGGGCAAAAGCTTCTTAAACTGTTTAACCAGACCCTGAACCAACTGAGGGTGCTCCCACCCGACCCGCAACTGGCAAATTATGCAGCCTTCCTTCACGGACAGATTTACGGCCTGGCCATTGCCCTGCATTTTCTGTTTCCGGGACCCGGTAATCTGGGGGAGAAAGCTGCTTTCATGTTAAGACCCGTTCTTACCGAACACCAATGTGAATGTGAAAGTTAAATAAGGAAGAATTACAGGGAGGCCTACCTGAATGGTAGCCTCCTCTTTTTTTATATCCTTTTTTCCTTCCCTTGAAAAAATTGTCTGATAGCGTCACATCATTTTTATTTTCCTCATAATTATAAACCAGAACGGTCTACCCGGGTATCGTTCAAAAAATTTAAAGATAGCTAAGGAGGAATTTGATATGCCCGATGTAGTGGAAAAACCGGAAGTGGGAACCAAGGCTACCAGCGTTACGGAAGTCTTTGCGGGTATTTTTATGATTCTAATCGGTCTTTTATTGATCAGGTTTGGCTTCTTCTTCGCTGGTGCTCTGGTTACCGTCGTAGGACTGGTTGTCCTGGCTTTTTAAAGCCAGCATTTTACCGGTGCCCAAGAGGAACTTTTCCTGATCAGGAGGGCTACACCACTGTAGCCCTCCAGCGATTCTTGATGAAAGGATGTGCAGGGTGTGAGCTACGAAAAACCTATCCATAAAACTCTCGATGACCTCGTTGAAAAACTTGAGAACCTACAGGCAGAGAAGAGTAATGAAATAGAAGATACGGGGAAAGTCTCTGCCAGCCTGGATCGTCTGGCAAAATTGATTGCCGATCTTGAGGTGCAACGTTCACGAGAAAATAAATTAACACAGAAGCTGGAAGTTATTATTAACCAACTGGAGCACCTGACAAGAGAACCCCTTTTCCGTTCCGAAACCTCAAAAATGGATCTGGAACTCACATTGCGTAAAATCATTGCCGGCACCAGAACATTCGGCCAGGTAATTGAAATCATCGCCAACAGTGCACAGCTTATGTTTGATTCAATCCTGAAAACCTTCAATGAATTCAAGTTAACCACCAATCAAAATAATCGCAGCAGTAAGAGCAATTCCCTGGACCTGGCCAAGGTTCTGGAACCTATGAACACCTTCCTGAGGGGATTGGCCACCAGTATGGAAAAAAAAAGTGACACCGAATCAACAGCAGGTTCGAATACCAGCCCGGGTATTAGCAGCACTCAAGCATAGGGAGATGGAGCCAATGAAGCTCTTTGCACGGCAAAAAGACATTACCAATATAGTACTTTTTAAAAAACCTGCTTTTGACGGAAAAAAGCTGCGCAGGGAATACCAGGACCTTCTCCATAAGTATGGTGCTACCCGTATTGAGCCTTTGCCTTTAGTAAATGGTGTGGTTTGCAGCCTCCCCCTGGAGTTCCAGCTACATGCTCTCAGAGAGGAGGAAGAAGTAGCTGCCCTGGAAGAAAATCTTCAGGTAAAATTGTACCCGCACGAGGTACAATCAAAAAACATCTTTTTGGAACAGGAGAGCTACCAGATTATCCCCTGGGGTATCCACCGTATCGGAGCTGACCAGCTCTGGTTCAAATATACTGGAGAAGGCATGAAAGTAGCCATTTTGGATACGGGAATTGACCTCCACCACCCCGATTTACAGGAAAATATTGCCGGGGGCGTAAATTTCGTAGAACCTCACCTCCCTCCCCAGGATGATAATGGCCATGGCAGTCATGTTAGCGGCATTATTGCAGCCGTTAAAAACAACTATGGTGTAGTAGGCGTAGCTCCCAGAGCCAGGCTTTATGCCGCAAAGGTACTCAACCACAAAGGGGAAGGTTATTTCGCTGATGTAATCAGGGGCCTCGGGTGGTGCCTGGAACAGGGTATTCAGGTAGTAAACCTGAGCTTTGGATCCAATACCCCCAGCAAGGCCCTTCACCAAGCGATTCGCCAGGTAACAGACAAGGGAATAATTGTAGTAGCTGCTGCCGGTAACGATGGCACTACTCGTTCGGTAGATTACCCCGCCGCTTATCCGGAAGTAGTAGCAGTAGGTGCAGTGGACGAGCAAAATCGCCTGGCCTCGTTCAGCAGCCAGGGGCCAGAAATTAATTTTGTCGCACCGGGGACGCGTATACTTTCCACCGGTAACGGGGGTTTATTCTGGCGTTTAAGCGGTACTTCAATGGCTACTGCTCACGTCAGCGGAGCAATAGCTTTAATATGGTCTATGGCGCCCGAGCTAAGCTCCGGTCAAATCCTGCGCTCACTTCATTCGTCAGCAGAAAAATTGCCCGATTTGACTCGCGAACAGCAGGGTTCAGGATTGGTGCGGGTGGACCTTGCCGGCAAAAAGCTGGGTCGGGGTAAAGGAGAAGAACTATACAGTTCTCCAATTAAACCAACCGGTAATCAAGTACATCGACAAGGCCACCACTTCCTGCCTGTACACTTTAGCTCTTTGTTCTGGGAGCAAGCAAAAGAAGAACGGTAAAAAAGTAGGGGGTGGCTTCCGCTACCCCCTACTTTTTATTCATATTCAAACTTTTGCTGCGGATTTATTAACTGGATTATATTGGCCAACAATTGGTTTAATGCCCTGCTATCCTGCTCACCAAGAGACTGACGTATAAATTCCATCGCATTATTGAAAAGACCCATCAAAGCTGCAGAATCAACGGTAGCTTTCAACTGTTCCAGTGTGGCCGGATCGATGTTCTGAACCAGGTTCCGCAAGGGTTCGGGGAACAGGCCCAAATCCAAAGGTGATTTTTCCATCTACTCTTCCCCTCCTTTAATTTGATACTATATATATGTAATTGAATATTTTTTTGCCCCCCGAGGACAATTCGAAAAGAGGAGAATGTTAATGGCCCCTAATCCGGTAGTAGTTTGCGACGTGGAAACTACAGGGTTGAACCCTCAACACAACGAAATCATCGAAATAGCTCTCCTCCGACTGGAAGAAGGAGAGATAACCGGACAATTTCATAGCCTCGTCCGTCCCCGACAACGGGTCCCCGTAGCTATCCAGCAACTCACGGGCTTGAGTGAGGACCTTCTAGCCACTGCCCCGTCTCTGAATGAAGTGTTACCATCAGTCCTGGATTTCCTTGGTAACAGTCCCATGATGGGTCATAACGTATCTTTTGACCGGGATTTCCTGCAAGCTACAACAGGTACTCCGATCATGGTTAAGCTTTTTGATACACGGGAATTGAGCCGGATTCTTTTGCCCAACGCCCCGGGTTTCCGACTGTCCGACCTTTGCCGGCTTCTGGGAATAGAACCAGGTTGCAGCCACCGGGCCCTGGATGACGCCCTGGCAACGGTATCCCTTTATCGCAAGCTGATCCAAAAAGCCGCAAAAATGGAAGAGCAGGTGTTGTTGTACCTTGCAAGTTTTTTAGAGCGAGCAGGGTCGTCCTGGTCAGAAGAAATTACCCGGCTGGCCTTACAATCCCGGTCGAGGAAGATTACACGACCCGTATCCTTTTTGCCCCCCGAACTCCAGGAAGTGCAGGAAGAACCAGCCAGGCCACAGACCCCTCCTCATTCCCCCGGGGAACTGGCTGCTTTACTGGAACCCGGAGGTCCTCTCGCTCTCCACCTGGAGAATTACGAATTCCGTCCTCAACAGAAACGCATGGTGGAAGCGGTTATCCAGGCCCTCGAGGAGGAAAAGTTTTTGCTTATCGAAGCAGGTACGGGAACGGGGAAAACGATAGCTTATCTGATTCCGGCCTTTTACTGGTCCCTATCCCACGGCCAGCGTGTTCTCATTGCTACGCGAACCATTAACCTGCAGGAACAGTTATGGCAAAAAGATATTCCCTTGTTGAAAGCTGCACTCGGCTGGCCGTGCCGGACAGCACTGCTTAAAGGACGTCAGAATTATCTATGCCTGCAACGCTGGCTGAACACCCTTCAGACACGTGAGTGGAATGCTGCTGAAGCTGCATTTTATGCCCGCGTACTGGTCTGGACACAGGAAACCTCAACCGGAGATAGGAGCGAACTCAGTCTCTCCAGTTGGGAACAGGAACTCTGGCAGGAATTGTGTGCCGACAGTGAAACCTGCCTGGGTTCTCGATGCCAATGGTTTGCCCGGGCCTGTTTTGTTTCCCGGGTTAGAAGCCAGGCTGAAAAAGCCAACGTAATCATCGTAAATCATTCTCTCCTCTGTTCAGATGTGCGAACAGAAAACCGCATACTTCCAGAATATGACGCTTTGATAGTGGACGAAGCACATCACCTGGAAGAAGCAGCCACTGAACAACTAGGACGAACAATTTCTGACAACATGCTTTTCCGCTGGTTAAGCAGGCTCAACCGCCTTCTGACACGTGTGAGCGAAATAGTACCATTCAGGGACGACTCTTCCTGGCGTTCCGTCGTTCACAAAGCCAGTAATACCAGCCGTATGGCCTTGCAGGGAACGGAGTTATTTTTTAATGCCTTGAAGCAACTGGTAATTAAGCAAGCTTCTACACAGAGCAACGAATATACAATCCGGCACGTCCTTCGCTTAAAACCAGGATTAGAGGGAGATATTACTGTTGAACTGCAGTCTGAACAATCAAACCTCCTATTTTACTTCAAGAGCTTGCTGGAGAATTTAAAAGGCCTTATAGACTACCTGGAGTCCAGCCAGAAAGAAGAGGCTGAGAAATTGTCCGATCTGATCCGGGACCTAACATATTATCTCAAAAATGGTGTCCAATTGGTAGCAGACATGGAATTCATTCTTCAGGGAAATCAAGAAAAAAACGTTCACTGGGTCGAAGTCTATGAAGCAGGGGACAGGACCGGCTGCACTCTGCGATGTGTACCAGTTCAGGTAAATAAAAT
>NZ_JBNATZ010000072.1:0-10815 GCF_049701015.1 Desulfofundulus sp. | reverse complement strand
CAGAACTTCTTCTCCACCAGTTCGGCCAGCGTATTTACAGCTTCCACCTCATCTTCACCCTGCGCTTTGATAGTGATCTCCGTCCCTTTGGGGATCTCGAGAAGCATCAGGCCCAGCACGCTTTTGGCGTCTACTTCCTGCTCTCCCTTTACCACGCTGACGCTCGACCTGAACCTGTTAGCTGTTTCAACAAATAAAGTAGCGGGTCTGGCATGTAAACCCGTTTTGTTAAGGACCCTCACAGTCCTGGCAAACACCTTCACCCACCCTCTCTCTCATAAAGTTTCTTACCTTCTCCACTACCTCGCCGGCAGTTGTCAATTTTGTCACTTCCAGTGAGAGCTCGGAAGCATCACTTTTTCTTATCTGTCTGATCAGGTTCTTCACCACCGGGATTGACCCCGGACTCATGCTCAACTCATCCACTCCCATGCCCAGCAGCAGCGGTACCGCCAGGGGGTCCGCCGCCATCTCTCCGCAAACTCCCACCCATTTATGGAACCGGTGTGCAGCACGCACCACCTGCTGGATCAGCCGGAGCACTGCGGGATGAAAAGGCTGGTAGAGGTAAGACACTTCTTCGTTCAGCCTGTCCACGGCCAGAACATATTGAACCAGGTCGTTGGTCCCTATGCTGAAGAAATCCACCTCTCTGGCGAGTTCTTCCGCCATTATAGCCGCAGCAGGAGTTTCCACCATAATCCCCAGGGGAATTTCGTCCACCACTTTTTCCCCCCGGCTTGCGAGTTCTTCCCTGAGCCGCCCGATAATTTCCCTGGTCTGCTTCACTTCCATCACGTCTGAAACCATGGGCAGCATCAGGGCTGCCTTTCCGAAAACACCAGCTCTCAGGACAGCACGGAGCTGAGTATAAAACAGCTCCTGATTCCGCAGGCACAGGCGGATGGCACGCAGCCCCAGGAACGGGTTTTGTTCCCCCGAACGTGCCAGGAAAGGCACTTCTTTATCACCACCGATATCCATGGTCCTGATGATGACCTGGTGGGGTGCCAGTTGCGCGAGCACCTCTTTATAGACCTCAAACTGTTCTTGCTCGGAGGGCACGGTATGCCGGTCTAAAAAGAGGAACTCCGTCCGGAAAAGCCCGACGCCCTCCCCACCGGCAGACAGGACCGCAGCAGCTTCCTGAGGGCCGCCGATGTTGGCTGCAACCTTTACCTGGAAGCCATCCGGGGTAACCGCCGGCAGGTTTTTCACGGCCTCGAGCACCCTGTGTTTTTCTCTCTCCTTCTTCAGCCGGTAACGGTAAGATTCCAGGGTACGTTCATCCGGGCAGATAACCACACACCCATTATCCCCATCCACAATGACGGTATCTCCCTCATGCACCCGGGTCAGAACGCCTTTTACACCCACAACCGCAGGAATATTCAAAGCACAGGCGAGAATGGATGTATGGGATGTCTTACTTCCCTCTTCCAGGACGAGCCCCAAAATCTTTGATGTATCCAGGAGGCTGGTCTCGGAGGGAGTTAAGTCGAGTGCGAAAAGGACGCCCGATTTTACCTCCTGTTTTTCCCCGGGAGAACTTCCGGTCAGGTTACGCAACAGACGCTGGCCGATATCTTTTATATCAGCCGCCCTTTCACGAAGATATGGGTCTTTTAAAGCCCCAAACCTCTCCACAAGCAGTGCAACCGTCCTGTCAACGGCTTGTTCTGCAGAAAGGTTTTCTTTTTGGATATATTCCTGCACCCGACTTACGAACATGGGGTCATCCAGAACCAGGAGTTGCGCTTGAAATATTTTTGCTTCATCTCTCCCCAGCTTACCTGTAATTTTATCCACCATGTCGTTCAACTGGCGCCTGGTCTCAGCCAGGGCGAGCTCCAGCCTGGCCAGTTCGTCCTGCGTACCACCGGCGGGCTTTCGAGGCGTGAGAAATTTTTGCCTCGAGTGGATCACGGCCCGGCCAACGGCAATCCCCGGTGAGACCCCGATTCCTTTCATCACTTTTACCACCTCGTCAAATTCCGGTCAGAGCAGCAAGAACGTCCGACTCGTCCTTTGCTTCCTGCAGCACCCGGCGGAAATCCTCGTGTATCAACTTTCGCGAAAGAGCGGACAGGATTTTCAAATGCTCGTTGCCGGCACTTTCAGCCGGTACGGCAATCAAGAAGACCAGGTGTACCGGCCGGCCGTCCAGGCTGTCCCACTCAACCCCGCACACCGGGCGGGCGAAAGCCAGTGCAGACCTCTTCACCGCCGCAGATTTGGCGTGGGGGATCGCCACCCCGAAACCGATACCGGTAGTACCCAGTTCTTCCCTCTTCAATACATCCTGCACAAAGGTTTCCAGGTCTGTCAGGTAACCGTTTTCCATAAGAAGGGTGGAGAGTTCTTCGATAATTGCTTTTTTCTCTCGGGACAGCAACCGCAGAGTTATCAACTGTTTCGTGATCAGATCTCGAATGTCCACGCTTTTGTACCCCCATCTTTAAAAAACCGAGAATTCGGGACCCCGGAAACACCCGGAGTCCCTCCTTACTATTGTTCACCTTGCCTCAGGATTTCTTGCCCGGTTTCAGGATAGATACCAGCAGAGCAGTAACTATGGTCCCGGCAGCAATCGCGAGTACGTATAAGCCCAGGTGGCCGACTGCATTGGGGATGGCCAGCACAAATATTCCTCCGTGCGGTGCCCGCAAGGTAGCACCGAAAGCCATGGAAAGGGCACCTGCCACCGCAGACCCGGCCATAATGGATGGTATCACACGGAACGGGTCAGCCGCCGCAAAGGGTATGGCTCCCTCGGTAATAAATGAGATGCCCAGTACCGCTGCAGCCTTACCAGCCTCTTTTTCCTCCCTGGTAAACTTCCCCGGAGCCAGCAAAGTGGCCAGAGCCAGGCCCAGCGGAGGAGTCATGCCAGCAGCCATCACGGCAGCTTGAGGTTCAAAAATATTGCTCCCCAGAAGGCCGACGGCAAAAGTATAAGCCGCCTTGTTAACCGGACCGCCCATATCAAAGGCCATCATAGCACCCAGAATCAACCCCAGCAGAACAGCATTTCCTTTACTCATACCGGTCAGCCAGTTTTTCAATTCATCCATGATACCCTTGACAGGGACACCAATCACGTAAACCATCAGCAGACCCACGGTTAATGTGGACAAAAGAGGGATAATTAAAACCGGCTTTAATCCTTCCATGCCTGCGGGAAGCTTAATATAATCCCTGAGCGCTTTCGCCACGTAACCGGCCAGGAAGCCCGCCACAATACCGCCCAGAAAACCGGCACCTGTCTGTGAAGCCAGCATGCCGCCAACCAGGCCGGGGACAAGGCCGGGACGGTCAGCAATCGAGTAAGCGATAAAGCCGGCCAGCACAGGGACCATCAACGCAAACGCAGCACCCCCACCTATGTTCATTAAGTTTGCCGCCAGGGTACCCTGCTTTTTAAAAGCCTCAATCCCAAAAACAAATGAAAGGGCGATTATAAGGCCACCGGCTACAACCAGAGGGATCATGTAGGACACACCGGTCATCAGGTGTTTGTAGAAACCGGCCGCCCCGGCGCTCCGTCTGGATTTTTCCTCCTGGACCTGCTGGATAAAATCTTTTACCGTAGCGCTTTGTTGAGCGGTTTCTTTCTGCTGTAGGGCCCGGTCTATCAAGCCGGCTGCATTTTTAATGGCTTCCCCCACTGAAACCTTGATGACAGGTTTCCCGGCAAACCTTTCTTCGGGTATCTGAGTATCGGCCGCCAGAATCACCGCCTGAGATTCACTGATATCCTGTAAGCTAAGTTCATTTTCCACGCCAATTGAACCCCTGGTTTCGACCTTGATTGCCACGCCCTTTTCCCTGGCAGCCTTTTCAAGAGCTTCCGCCGCCATGTAGGTATGGGCTATACCGGTTGGACAAGAGGTCACCGCGACCAGTTTTTTCATTTAGCTGCTCCTCCTTTGGTTGTTCTGAATTCAATAGGGTCCCAAACCTGATCAGCCATGGTCCAATTCCCTCAATTTTCAATGCATTTGCAATTCCTCCAGCACTACCTGTGACAGGAACTCCTGTATCAGCCGGAGATCTCCCACCCCGCTTCCACGCACTGTGACAGTAGCCGTACTGGCGGCAGTAGCCAGACGCAATGCCTCATCCAGAGAGAGGTCTTTCATCATTGCATAGGCAAAGGCGGCCACCATGGAATCACCAGCTCCGACAGTACTGCTGGCCCTGACAGAGGGAGGCCGGGCCCGTATCACCCTGTTTCCCGAGGCAGCCACCGCTCCGGCAGCTCCCAGTGAGATGACTGCCGTGCCGGCACCCATTTCCAGCAGCCTGCGGGCAGCCCCGACGAGGTCCTTTTCCGCTTCAATTCTGATTTGAAGCAGTTCCTGCACTTCAGCCAGGTTCGGCTTGACCAGGTCGGGCCCCGCAGCAAGCCCGACCTCCAGAGCCTCCCCGCTTGTATCCAGAATTGTTCTGGTGCCACATTCCCTGGCTATCCGGATGAGTACTGCGTAAGTATCTGGGGGGGCACCGGGCGGCAGGCTGCCGGAGAAAACCATGACCGGACACCGTTTGGCCAGTTCTTTCGTTTTCTGTTCGAACTGCTCCAGGTGCTCACCGGCAATTAAAAAGCCGGGTTCGTTGATCTCCGTCTCCGTCCCGGATACAGAATCTATGATCTTGAGATTCACACGCGTCTCGCCACCTATATAGAGGAAATCGGTAAGAATATCCCTGGACGAAAGAGCTTCAGAAATGTACCGGCCATTGTTTCCGGCCAGGAACCCGGTGGCTATCACAGGAGAACCCAGTTGCTTTAAAACTTTGGCCACGTTGATCCCTTTGCCACCGGCATCTACATAATTTACCTGCACCCTGTTGGTTCTGCCGATCGTAAAGTCGGGCACAACTACCGTTTTATCCAGCGCGGGATTCAATGTTACCGTAGCAATCATGCCAGTTAACACCTTCACTCCTTACACTCCCCACCCCCGGCCACAAGGACTCTCAGGCCTTGTTTTTTCAATGTTGCCAGGAAAGCGTCCGGCGCGCCGTTATCAGTAATCAGACAATCAATCCTGTCCAAATTGCAAATATGGCTGAAAGACACCCGGCCAAACTTACTGTGATCGGCAACCAGAATCACCTCCCCGGCACTGTTCAACATCGCTCTTTTCGTCTGCGCCTCTGCGAGGTTGGGCGTGGTCAGCCCCTTTTTCAAATCCACACCGTTGGTAGCCAGAAAAAGTTTGTCCACATATAAGCCAGACAGGATATTTTCAGTGATGGGGCCGACAAGAGAGAGCGTGCGCTGGCGCAGGTTTCCACCCAGGAGGATAACCTCTGTATTTCCGGCGGCAAGCTCACAGGCGATGTTGACCGCATTGGTTACGATGGTAATATTCTTCCTGTGCTTCAGCCGGCGGGCAATCTGCAGAGTAGTGGAACCCGCATCCAGCATAACTGTATCCCCTTCTTGGACAAGCTGTACCGCAATTTCAGCAATAGCTATCTTTTCGGCCTGATACTGGTCCTCTTTTTCAGCCAGGGAAGGTTCGAAAGTGGCAGCCTGATTGCTGATGGCACCTCCATGGGTGCGCTTCAGGTAACCCGCCTCTTCCAGTTCCTGCAGATCTCTTCTGATAGTAGCCTCAGAGACATTGAAATAAGCACTCAGATCCGGGACTTTCACAACCTGGTCCCGTTCCAGCAGTTCCAGGATTTTTTGTCTCCTCTCTTCGGCAAACATAAGCAAACAAGACCCCTTTGCATTGTCGTTTTATTTCGCTTTAACTTTCGATTGTGCTCGTTTGTGTTTGTTTGTGATTATAATAAGACTATTTCATATTCTTTGTCAAGCACAAAAAGCATGTTAAAAATAACCAGCAACTGGACAGCAGCACAAAATCGCCTTTGGCGACCTGTAGGCTTACAACGCGGCTCATATGCGCCCCTTAACTCCCCAAGCCATAAAAAATGGGGAGGGGGTACCAGGCCCCCTCCCCCATTTTAAGGCCATACGCTCACTCAAACCGGAGTGCTTCGATCGGGTCCAGCCCTGCTGCTTTTTTAGCCGGGTAATACCCGAAGAAAATCCCGACCACCGCCGAAAAACCCGTGGATAACAGGATGGAATACGCTGTAACAGACGTCGGCCACCCGAAAGCTTTTGAGATTATTTTGGAGCCGGCGACTCCCAGGAGAATACCCGCCATGCCTCCCGTCAAACAGAGGACCAGGGATTCGACCAGAAACTGGTTGCGTATATTGCTTTCGGTGGCTCCCACAGCCATCCGCAGGCCAATCTCCCTTGTCCTCTCCGTAACGGAGACCAGCATGATATTCATGGTCCCGATACCGCCCACCAGCAGGGACACGGCCGCCACACTGGCCAGGAGCAGGGTCATAACTGCGGTCGTGCTCTCAGCGGTCTCAAGCACGGAAGTCAAGTTGCGTACGTTGAAGTCGTCGGCATCGGTGCCGGACAGGCGGTGCCTCTCCCGGAGCAGGTCTTCTATGTTGCTCTGTACGAAATCCATGCTTTCCGGCGTCTCGGTTTGAACATTGATCAGGCGGACATAATTAACACCCATCAACCTCTTTTGAGCGGCGGTTACAGGTATGTAAACAACATTATCCTGATCCTGACCGGTCAGGGAAGCGCCTTTGGGAGCGAGGACCCCCACCACGGTAAAAGGTAGTCTGTTTATCCTGACCGTGGAACCTACCGGATTGGTACCCGGCAGGTAGAGGTTGTCAACCACCGTTTTGCCCAGAACAGCCACCATGGAGGCGCTCCTTACGTCATCCCCGGTAAAAAAGGTACCCGCGCTGACAGGCCAGTCTTTTATAATCTGCAGGTCGGGGGTGGTACCGTCAACCTGAGCGGTCCAGGTCTGGTTGGCGAAACTTATGGTGCCGTTGCCAGGCAGCTCCGGAGCCACATGGCTCACCATGCTCAACCCGGCTATGGCTTCGGCGTCCTCCAGGGTGAGGGTGTTTACACTCCCCGCGGCCCCGCGTACGGGTCCCTGCCCGGCCCCGGGGAAAACCATAAGCAGGTTCGACCCCATGCTGGCAATCTGGCCGGCAATTTTTTTGCTGGCGCCCTGCCCCACGGAAATCATGATGATGACTGCCGCGACACCAATGATAATGCCGAGCATGGTGAGGAAAGATCTCAATTTATTGGCTTTTAAGCCATTTATGGCCACTTCCAGGTTATGAAGAAAACTCAAGCTAACGCCTCCCTCTCTTCCGGGGCGGCTGCCAGATCCCGGGCAGCGTCCCCCGGGTTTGATACCGGAGTATCGCTCAAAATACGGCCATCCCTGACATTGATCAAGCGACGGCAGTAAAGGGCGATGTCTTTTTCGTGGGTTACCATCACCACGGTGATACCTTTTTCAGCATTGAGTCTCTGGATCACCGCCATAATCTCTATGCTCGTCCTTGAATCAAGGGCCCCCGTAGGTTCGTCCGCCAGGATTAAAGAAGGGTTGTTGACCAGGGCCCGGGCGATGGCGACCCTCTGCTGCTGGCCACCCGACAGCCGGCCGGGGTAATGGCTGGCATATTCCGACATGCCGACCCATTCCAGGGCCTCCCTCGCCCTCTCCGCCATTTCCTTTTTCCCCACCCCGGCATAAACCAGCGGCAGCTCTACATTGGCCAGCACCGTGAATCTTCCCAGCAGGTTGAAGTTTTGAAATACAAAGCCGATCTTTTTGTTACGGATAAGGGCGAGCTGGTTCCTGCCCAACCTGGAAACATCCTCACCGCCCAGGTAATAGGTCCCCCCGGTGGGCCTGTCCAGGCAGCCTAGAATGTTGAGGAGGGTACTCTTGCCCGAACCGGAAGGACCCATGATGGCAACCATTTCCCCTTCCCGGACGGTGAGGCTGACGCCATTTAAGGCATGAACCCTGGTCTCACCCATGTTGTATACCTTCGTTATATTTTCCAGCACGATTACCGGTTCACCGTGCACACCACATCACCCCTTGCTGCAAAACAAGGCAGGTTTTCTCTTACTCCCCGGGTTTCGTCACACAGGCATTCAATCAGCGCCTCTGGCCACCCCCACCGCGGAGCATCC
The DNA here is from genome assembly GCF_049701015.1 of Desulfofundulus sp. Taxonomy (NCBI): domain Bacteria; kingdom Bacillati; phylum Bacillota; class Clostridia; order Eubacteriales; family Peptococcaceae; genus Desulfofundulus; species Desulfofundulus sp. The sequence continues at coordinate 2,741 of NZ_JBNATZ010000072.1, read as the reverse complement.
CGCCGCCCCCCGCGCCCGGCATGAACGGCAGACTGCCGGTCTGACTGCGTCCACTCGCAGCTGCCTGGTCGAGAGAACCCACCACTACTTTATCCCCTTCATTGAGCCCTGCCAGAACTTCATAGTTTATCAGGTCCGACAGTCCCAGCACCACCCTCCGGGGTACCGGTCTGCCGGATTTATCCAGGACGAGGACCACGGCGCGCTGTCCCTGCTCGTCTCCTTTCGCCGGCGGGGCAGTCCCCGCCGCACCGCCGGTCCCGCTGCTGGCCACAGAGCCGGAAGCACCGCCCGGCTTCGAACCTCCCGGACGGCCGCTGCCGAACCCGCTCCCCGCCGCTTCCCGTCTCAGGGCTCCGCTCTGCCTTATTTTGTTAAGGTAACTGACAGCGTATGTAACGGCACCTTTGGGTATGGTAAGGACATTTTCGTGCCTGTCGACAAGTATGTTCACGTTCGCAGGCATTCCGGCCATCAGACCCTGCTGGTTTTTGTCCAGCTGAATGATTGCATCGTAGATCTGAACGTTCGATTCGGTGTGCGCCTGGGGAGATATACTGCTCACCATGCCGGTGAAGGTTTTATTGGGGTAGGAGTTCACCGTAAACTCCGCCCTCTGGCCGATTTTCAACCTGCCAATGTCGGCCTCGTTAATCTGGGCTCTGACCTGGAGGGGTTCTGAAATAATTACAATGAACCCGCCCGTACCGGTACTGCTGTTGCCGCCTGCAGCCCGCTGGCCCTCCGAACCGTTTATTTCACTCACAATCCCGTCCATCGGACTGTACAGCTTGGCTTCCTCCAGATCTTTCCTGGCCATCTGGAGCTGCGCCCTGCTGATTTCCACCTGGGCGGCGGCCGCTGCGATATCTTCCGGACGATTACCCGCCCGGAGCAGCTGCAGAGATTCCTCAGCCTGCTTTAATTTGGCTTGCGCCGTAGCATAGTCGGAAATTGCTTTGTCAAGGTCGGCCTGTGAAAGGTACCCTTCCTGAAAGAGCTGCTTATCCCTGTCAAGGGTGGATTTTGCCAGGTCGTAACCCGCCCTGGCCATACTGACATTGGCCTCCGACTGGGCTATTTCTTCCGGCCTCGCTCCTTTTTCAAGGAGTTGGAGCTTCGCATCCGCCTGCTTTAAATTGGCCGAGGCCTGCTCAACCTGCGCCTCCAGACTGCTGGTATCCTGTTCCGCCAGCAGCTGTCCGGCAGTCACGTGATCGCCCACTTTAACATAAATTTTCTTGATGACTTCCGAATTCTTGAAACTTAGCGAAACGGTATGCACAGGCTCCACCGTACCGCTGGCCGAAATGGTACTGGTAACAGAACCCTTTTTCACCGTTTCGGTAATGTAATTACCCTCCGCCTTCCCCGCCCCTTTAAAAGCATAAATACCCGCCAGCGCCAGAATGATAATTGCCGATAAGCCAATTATTGTTTTTCTCCTTTTTAAACCGCTGGAAAGAATATTAAGCTGCTTCCATACGAAATTCGGCTCGCTCTGCATGAGATCCCCCCCTCATTCCAATTACCAACCACTGAAGTGTTAATCCCTCAAGGGGATTTTAACCGTTGAAGAAACACCGCCCCTTTCATTTTCAAGGTAGATTTGCCCGTGGTACATTTTTACAATGCGCTGCACTATGGTCAGCCCCAGCCCGAACTTCCCTTCCCGCCCTTTATGGAAAGGCTGGAATAGCTGTTCGAGGATGTGGGGCTCAATCCTGGAACCGTCATTCCAGAAAGAGAGGACTATCTCCGTTTTTTCACCGCTCAACCCGAGACTGATTTCAAGACGTGAAACCGCATAACGCAGGTGGTTTTCCAGCAGGTTTTCAACCATCACCCGCAGGACATCTTCATCCCCGGTCATGCTTACCGGCTGCAGATCCAGTTGACATGATACTTCCGGCCGTTGCGGGGATAAACGCTGAACTACATTCTCAACCAGCCTGTCCAATTTTACCTCTTTTTGAACCTGTTCCCGGGTGGCCAGGTAATCCAGCCGCGTTAAGTAAAGCAACTGCTTGACCAGCTTTTCCAGGCGGGCACCTTCCTCATCGATCACCTGGATGCTGCCGGCCAGGTCGCCCTTCGGGTAGACACCGTCCTGGATGGCCCGGGCATAGCTGCGGATCACCATGACAGGTGTTTTCAACTCATGCGAAATATTCTGCAGTATCGATTGCTGCATCTCGTCCTGGCGGACGAGCTGCTGGCGCATAACCTCGATGGAGCGGGCCAGCCTTCCTATCTCATCACCCCGCTTGACATCCAGGGGCTCGTGCCAGTTCCGGTTTGCAATACGTTTTACATGCCGCTCCATCTGGACCAGGGGCCGGGTCAGGTAACGGGCAATAAACAGGGAGGCGAACCAGCTCACTATCAGAGCAATGCCGGCAAATACCATGAAGTTGAACAACAATGAGTTTATAAGCCTGTCTTCTTCCGATTTTCGAATAAGCTTAACCTGGTACAGGGGGCGCCCGTAGACCACGTTTTTTCTAATGACATAACGGACCGTTTCCTGGCCGCGCCTGTACTCATAGAGTTTGACCGATGTCTGCTGTGACCGGGCATTGCGCATGATTTCCTGGATAAACGAAGATGAAAAAACCTGTCCGGCCTGCGCAGGTATGGTCGTCCCGTCATCCAAAACAATAAAATCATGGATACGAAAGTCCTGCGGGCCTGCCCAAAACTTAGGACCTCTGCCTATTTTAGTGGAAGAATATCTTTCC
>NZ_JBNATZ010000071.1:1096-10824 GCF_049701015.1 Desulfofundulus sp. | reverse complement strand
GGGCTTGCGGGCGGCAGTCGCCTCGTCCAACCGCCCCAGGTCTGTGGTGTAAGGAGCGCCTTTTACTTTATCGGGATCCCGCTCCACCTCCCGGGCGATTTCAATCATGGAGGCAATGAAACGATCCAGGGTTTCCTTGCTTTCCGTCTCCGTGGGCTCGATCATCATTGCTTCCTCCACGATCAATGGGAAGTAAATGGTAGGCGGGTGAAACCCGTGGTCCAAAAGCCGCTTGGCTATATCCAGAGTCCTCACACCGTAACGCTCTTTTTGCCACTTACCCGAAAGGACGAATTCGTGCTTACAGATACGGTCGTAGGGCAGGTAGAAATACTTTTTCAAGTGGGCCATGAGATAGTTGGCGTTGAGTACCGCATCCTGGCTTACCTGCTTTAAACCACCGGGCCCCAGGGATCGGATGTAGGCGTAAGCCTTAACTACCACACCGAAATTGCCGTAAAAGGAGCGCATCCTGCCTATGGAGCAGGGCAGATTGTAGTTAAAATAGTAACGTTCTCCATCGTAGTCCACAAGGGGTACGGGCAGGAAAGGCACCAGTTCTTTTTTCACACCTACCGGACCGGACCCGGGACCACCGCCACCGTGGGGCGTAGCGAAAGTTTTATGCAGGTTAAAGTGGACCACATCAAAACCCATATCCCCGGGACGGCTGTATCCCAGAATGGCGTTGGCGTTGGCACCGTCGTAATATAAAAGCCCGCCGGCCTGGTGAACCAGATCGGCAATAATATGGATGTTTTCGTCAAACAGTCCCAGTGTATTGGGATTGGTCAGCATGAGCCCGGCAACCTGGTTATCCAGGAGTTTTTCAAGAGCCGCCACATCCACCCCGCCCCGGTGATCCGATGGTACGCTGACCACCTGGTAACCTGCCATGGCTGCCGTGGCCGGGTTGGTGCCGTGAGCCGAATCCGGGACGAGAATCCTGGTGCGGTTTTCTCCCCGCCACCGGTGGTAAGCCCGGATCAGGAGAATACCCGTCAATTCCCCATGAGCCCCCGCTGCAGGCTGCATGGTCACCCGCTCCATACCGCTGATTTCCGCCAGGAAAGTTTCCATCTCATAAATTAATTGCAGAGCACCCTGGACCAGTTCTTCCGGCAGGTATGGGTGGATGCCTGTAAAACCGGGCAGGGCCGCCAGCGCTTCATCTACTTTGGGGTTGTACTTCATGGTACAGGATCCCAGGGGGTAAAAATCGCTGTCCACCCCGTGGTTTAAACGGGAGAGGGCGGTGAAATGCCGCACCAGTTCCGGTTCGCTGACTTCCGGAAGGCCGGGAGGCTTTTCCCGTCGCATATTTTCCGGCCAACCCGGATCCATTTCCGGCACATCGCACGCTGGCAGGGAAAATGAATGCCGGCCGGGCGCGCCCAGTTCAAAGATGAGTTTTTCATTCCACGGGTTGTTGTTCATCCTGCCACCTCCTCCAGCGCTTCGGCCAACCGGTCAATTTCTTCTCTGGTGCGTTTTTCGGTAACTGCCACCAGCAGGTGGTTGGAGAGTTCCGGGTAAAAGCGCCCGAGATCCGGACCAGCGACAAACCCGCGGCGCAACAGCATTTCCTGAACCCGTGCTACGGGATATTCACTTTTAAGCACGAATTCCTTGAAGAAAGGAGCGGTAAAGGCTACCGTGATACCCTTCACAGCAGCCAGACGTCTGCTGGCGTAAGCCGCTTTTTGGGCACAGAGCCAGGCCACCCGGCGCAGGCCGGCCGGGCCCATAGCCGAAAGGTAGATGGTGGCCGCAAGAGCACAAAGAGCCTGATTGGAACATATATTGGACGAAGCCTTTTCCCTGCGAATATGTTGCTCGCGGGCCTGCAGGGTCAGGACAAATCCCCTCCGTCCGTGAACATCGGTAGTGGCCCCTACAACCCGTCCAGGAATGCGGCGCAAGAATTTTTCCCGGGCAGCAAAGTACCCGAAACCAGGGCCGCCAAAATTCAGGGGGAGACCAAGGGACTGTCCCTCGCCCACCACCATATCGGCTCCATATTCCCCGGGTGGTTTAAGGAGGCCCAGGGAAACGGGATCGGCACACACGATGAACAAAGCCCCAGCCCCGTGCGCAGCCTCCCCCAGTGAATGAACATCTTCCAGACAGCCAAAGAAATTGGGTTGTTGCACCAGTACTGCTGCGGTTTGCCGGTCGAGATACTGGTCCAGGTTACCCGTTATTGTTACTCCATCGGCAAAGGGCAACTCTACCAGATCCACGCCCCGTGGACCCAGGTAGGTGCTTAAAACCTGCCGGTATTCCGGATGGACCGTCCGCGTCACCACAACCCGGTGCCGGCCAGTCACCGCGGTCGCCACCGCCGCCGCTTCGGCCAGCGCTGTGGCCCCGTCATACATGGAGGCATTGGCAACATCCATACCAGTTAGTTCACAGATCATGGTCTGAAACTCGTAAATTGCAGCCAGTGTACCCTGGCTGATTTCGGCCTGGTAGGGTGTGTATGCGGTATAGAACTCGGAACGGGCCAGCAGGGCGGGGACCACTGCCGGTATATAGTGGTCGTAGCAACCCCCGCCCAAAAAACAGGTATAGCGGCCCGTATCTCCATTTTTACCGGCCAGGTCTTCCATGTAGCGAACGAGCTCAGGTTCTGAAAGAGCTTCGGGCAGATTCAGCTCCCTTTTTAAACGAACCTGTTCCGGTATATCGGCAAAGAGCTCTTCCACTGAGTCAACCCCGATATCAGCGAGCATTTTCTTCCTGTCTTCAGGTGTATTCGGAATGTATCTCATTTGTACTTCAGCTCTCTTTCACCATTTCCTCATAGGCTCCGGCATCCAACAGGTCGTCCAGTTCTCCAGGGTCGGAAATTTCAAGGACGATCAACCAGCCATCGCCATAGGGATCCTTGTTGACCAGATCAGGGTGTTCAACGACTTCCTGATTGACTTCTACCACTTTCCCGCTCACCGGAGCATAGAGGTCGGAAACCGATTTAACCGATTCCACCGTGCCAAAGGACTCCCCGGCAGCCAGTTCATCCCCCACCCGGGGCAAGTCTACGTAAACAACATCCCCCAGGGACTCCTGGGCATAAAAGGTGATACCGACGGTCCCACGGTTCCCTTCCACGCGGATCCATTCGTGGTCTCTGGAATATTTCAGATCGGCAGGATACATGAACAAGACCCCCTTGACTTTTTTAAAATAAATTAATTCTCAGAGTACTGTCCATTATTACCGGCGCCGGTAGAAAGGTACCGGTACGACTTTTGCCCGGGCGCTCCGGCCCCGAATGTTCACCTCAAGCCCGGAATTTGGTGCTGCATATTCTACCGGCACGTACCCCATCCCCAGAGCTTTACCCAGGGTTGGGCTCTGGGTACCGGAGGTTACTTCACCAATAACCTGCCCGTCCCGGACGATTGTACAGCCCTGACGGGGTATCCCGCGGTCCACCATTTCGAAACCCACCAGTCGGCGCTTGACCCCGCCGTCCCTTTGCCTCAGAAGCGCTTCCTTTCCGACAAAGTATTTTTCCCAGCTCACAAACCGCTCAAGACCGGCCTCGAGAGGGGTGATATTCTCACTCAGTTCATGGCCGTACAAAGGCATGGCTGCTTCAAAACGCAGGGTATCCCTGGCGCCCAGACCGCATGGTACCAGACCTTCCCTTTCACCGGCAGACATTATTTCATCCCACAACCGGGGTGCTTCATTTGCCGGGCAGTAAAGCTCGAACCCATCCTCACCCGTGTACCCGGTACGGGAAACCATGCATTTCACACCGCCCACTTCCACACCCAGGCTGGCCCAGTAATACCTCAGAGAAGCAATGTTCACAGAAGTCAAACCGGCCAGAATTTGCACCGCCCTGGGTCCCTGCAGGGCGAGCTGGGCAGTCTGATCGGATATATCCTCAACGGCAACACCGGGAAATTCAACGGCACACTCACCGAGCCAGGCACAGTCTTTATTCTTGTTTGCGGCGTTAACCACCAGCAGAAACTCTTCCGCTCCCAGCCGGTAAACCAGGACGTCATCTACAATACCTCCCCGGGGATTACAAATGGGAGTATAAAGAGCCTGGGACGGAAAGAGCCTGGAAACATCGTTTGTAACGACCTTTTGCACAAGATCCAGGGCACCGGGACCGCTGATCCGGATCTCCCCCATGTGAGAAACATCAAAGAGACCGGCTCTCTCCCTTACGGCCTGGTGCTCCGCAATAATGCTGCTGTATTGAACCGGCAGGGCCCAGCCACCAAAGTTAACCATCCTGCCCCCGTTCTTGATGTGCCTGTCATAAAGGGGGGTCTTCATCAAATTTTCCATGGCAGGTACCTCCCAACCCAACTGACATTAGTATGACCAGCTCCCCCAAAAAAACAAGGACAGGGGAGATAGTAATAACCATCTCCTCTGTCCTGGAACCTGAGAGTTTCGTCTCCCGCCTGCGGGAAACTTGCCCCGTCGGTGTTCCTTCCCGAGGAAGGAATCTCTCCAGAGGGCCGTCCTGCTACTTTATCGGACCGGGAATTAAGACGTCAACCGCCCTTCAAGCAGCTCTCATCCGGCACTTTAAACTTTCTTATTTAGAACCCTGAAATAACGAACCTGAACTGTTGTTCAAGCAAGTGCCAGTTGCCCACTTTTGTGTACAACCCGGGTTTCCACGATACTCACCGGCACAGTGTTATATTTCTACAGCGGACATGATTTTCCTGCCACCTGTAAAAATTTTTTGGGTGCTATTAAAAAGCATTCTTTATATGCGCTAAAGATTCCACCCGCCCGTCTGCCCCGTATTTAATGGCGAGGACATCGAACCGGACCGGACCGCGATGTCCAATACCGGCAGCCAGATAGCAGCAGGCCACCCGCCGCAACCTGGTCCGTTTTTGGGAGCCCACACTTTCCTGGGGCAGGCCGTAATTGTTCGTAGTTCTACTGCGTACCTCCACAAAGACCAGCGTCCGGCCGTCCCGGGCGATAATATCTACTTCCCCATAGAGGCAGCGATAATTACGTGCCACCAGGCGGTATCCCAGACCGGCCAGGTAACGTGCAGCCTCATCTTCCCCCTTACGCCCCTGGGCTTTCCTTCGCAGGGTCACGGGCTCTCTCCGTCAGCCCGGCCCTAAACCAATCTTTTTTCCTGCAGGTACTCCATGAGCAACCTGGCCGTGTTACCGGTAATTTTGAGACAGTGGCGCAGGTGTTCCGGAGTGTCGAAAGGATGGGGGTTCAGGGAACGGCAACATGTAACTCCAAACGTTTCTTCAAAACGCTCATGAAAACCCCTGGCCAATTCATATGCCCTGTGACGGTCCTGCCGGTTGTCGGTACGTCCGCAAAGCAAGCCAATAACCATGGTGGAAGCGGTAAGCGCGCCGCAGATGCATCCTGCGTGTCCCAACCCGCCCCCAAAGCCAGTAGCCATGCGAACGAGATCCCTTTCCACCTCCGGAGCCACCATCTCCCTAAAAGTCAGAAAAATAGACTCGGCACAGTTATAACCCTCGCGAAAATAATTCCCCGCCCTGTTCCTTGCTTCGAGAACCATTTCTTCAGCCATTTTCTACCACCCCATTCTATTTTCAAACTGTTTCATTATTTCTCCAAACATCTTCTCATTCCTGTTTAAGATTCGGAAGAAAAATTGAGCGGGGTTTTTTGAAAACCCCGCCTCATTTGTTTTACATCGGGTGTCTTCCCAATGTATTTCTAATGGATAAAGAAGGAATGAGCCGCCGTGTTGACCACTTCCGAGAGCGGGCCAGGATATATACCCAGCACCAGGGTGGCCACCATGGTGATGATCAGAGTCAGGGCTACAGGGCCGCTCAAAGTGATGGGCGAATTATCAGCCGGCTCGTCCCGGTACATGACCAGAGCTACCCGCAGGTAGTAATAAACCGATACCATACTCATGATCAGGCCGATGAAAGCCAGCCACAAATAATTGTTCACGATGGTCTTGAAAAGGTAGAACTTGCCCACAAAGCCCGCCAGGGGCGGAATTCCGGCCATGGAAAGCATGGAGATGACCATAACTGCAGCCATCAAGGGAGAACGCTGGCTTAACCCTGCATAATCCTTTATTTCGTCACTACCGGTTATGTTATAGAAATAAGTGGCCACGGTAAACGCACCAATGGTGGCAAAAACGTACAGGAAAGCGTAGAACATCACGCCCTTAATCCCCGGCTCACTGGCAGTCACCAGGCCGACCAGGATATAACCCGCCTGGGCGATGCTGGAGTAGGCCAGCATGCGTTTGATATTGGTCTGGGGAATAGCCACCAGGTTACCCACAATGATCGTAACAGCCGAAAGGATGGCTACCAGCATGGTCCAGTGAGCCCATAGAGCAGGCAGCGCTGCTACAAACACCCGGAGCAAAATGGCAAAGGAGGCAGCCTTGGAACCCACGGCCAGGAAAGAAGTCACCGGCGTGGGAGCACCTTCGTACACGTCCGGCGTCCACATATGGAAAGGTACGGCTGAGATCTTGAAGCCCAGACCTGCCACCAGCATGGCCACACCCAGAATCAGCGCGGGTACGGGCTGTGTGGTCAGTAACCGGCCCACATCTGAAATGATAACGGAACCGATTACACCGTATACCAGGCTCAAGCCGTACAGGAGCACCGCCGAGGACATCCCTGCCAGGAGGATATATTTAATCCCGGCCTCCACCGACCTGGTTTCGGTACGACGGAAGCATACCAGTACGATAAAGGCTATGGTCATCAACTCCAACCCCAGGTAGAGGGTCATAAAATCTCCGGCTGAAGCCAGTACCATCATGCCCAGGGTGGCAAAGAGCATCATACTGTAATATTCACTTTGGTCGCCCATCTCATCAACGTAACGCATACAGCCCAGGGTGACCAGAAAGGCCGCCGTGAGGAAAGTTATTTTGAAAAAGAGGGCATACCGGTCCACAATAAAGATACCGTCATAAAGTGAGCCCTGATTATTCCACCCGGCAATGGTCAACCCCAACACGCCCAGCAGTCCCAGTGCTGTAACCCAGCCCAGACCGTGGCGGGAACCTTTGGGAACGAGCAATCCCAGGATCAGTATACCGAGTCCCAGGATGGCCATGGCAATTTCAGGCGCTAACAACGAGAGATCTACATTCATCTAAAAATTCCCCCCTAACTGGAGCGCACCGCTAATCTTGGCCATCAGGGGCACGATGCCGCTGTTGATCGTGTCAAAGAGCAGGAAGGGGAGAAGACCGCCCACCACTAAAACGGTACCCAGCACGGCCAGGGGAACCAGTTCGGGACCCCGGATGTCCTTGAGGGAATCATACTCAGGACGGGGCGGCCCAAAAAGGGTGTTGGCACCTGCCCGCAAGGCATAAAGGGCGGTAATGATAATCCCGGCTATGGCCACTACAGCCAGGCCCCCATAAACCTTAAAGGAGGCTACAAAGATAGTAAACTCGGGTATAAAGCTTACCAGGCCGGGCAGACCCAGGGAAGCCATAGCCGCGAGCATGAAAGCAACGGCCAGGCGGGGTGTCTGCCGGGCCAAACCGCCCAGATCGGGAATCCAACGGGTATGGGTCTTTTCATAAATGAAGCCTATGGTGGAGAAGAATAGTGCCGCCATAATACCGTGGGCGAACATATTGGCCACGGCCCCGTTCAAGCCGATGACGTTCAGCGAAGCTACCGCCAGGAGCACATAACCCATGTGACTCACGCTGGAGTAACCCACGATATACTTCAGGTCTTTCTGGGCCAGAGCCGCCATAGCAGCGTATGCTACGCCACATACGCCCAGCACGGCAATGACCGGTGCCCAGAACCTGGCTCCCACCGGCAGAACATAAAGTGCAATGCGAATCAAACCGTATCCGCCGATTTTCTTCAGCACCCCGGCGTGAATCATACTTACCGCCGTGGGAGCACCGGCGTAACCGTCAGGTGACCAGGAGTGGAAGGGCCACATGGAAAGAAGTGAACCAAAGCCAAAGAGCATCAGGGCGAACAGCCACTTCTGGTCAAAACCGCTCAATCCCTGCGCAGCACGGGCCAAACCCGTGAAGCTCATATCAGGAGCACCGGTGATAGCTACAGTTTTCATAAAGAGTGCGATAACACCTACGAGCAGGAAGGCTGAACCGATCAAAAGGTAGATGGTCAGCTTCATACCGGCATATTCCTTGGTTACCCGTTTGGTGCTGCCCCAGATGATCACCAGGATGTAGATGGGAATGACCACGACTTCGTAGAAAAGCAAGAAGATGAACAGGTCCTGGGCCACAAAAGTACCCATTACCCCGGTAATCAAGAGACACAGCAGGATGAAGAAATCCCGCGGGCGGTGGTTGACATTCCAGGAGGCAAAAACTGCCGAAAAACCAATCAGGTTGGTAAGCAGCAGCATGGGCAGGCTGATACCATCCACACCCAGGAAGAAGGTAACCCCCAGATCTTTAATCCAGGGTATCTGCTGCACAAACTGCAGACCGCCCAGGGAACGGTCGTAAGCAAAGTAGACATACAGGGAAAGAGCCATGGAAATGAAGGTTCCTACAGCTGCAATACACTTGATGAGCATGTGCTCCTCCCGGGGAATAAAGGCCATGATTACCGCTGCCACCACGGGAGCAAGCAGGATGACCAGTAACACGGGGAAGCTTGCCATTTACTTTACACCCCCCACAATCAGGCTGGCAGCAGAAGGACCGGTAAAGGCCAGGAGGACGACCACGGCCAGCACACCCAGGAAAAAGACCAGGGCGTAATTCTGAAGCCGGCCTGTGCTGGTTACCCTCAAACCTTCACCAAACAGGCACGTCAGTGCACCCAGGCCGTTGACGATAATGCCGTCCACGATGTAGATGTCGAACAGGTAGAAAAGGCGGGCCGCACCGTCAACGATGGTATGGTTGAACCAGAGGTATATTTCGTCGATATAGTACTTATTGTACAGGATGGTATAGATATGATTGTAACGACCGGCCAGTTCCCTGACTTTCGCTCTGGTTTTGTCCGCACAGTAGAGCTGGTAGGCCAGGTAAATACCGGCTGCCGCCAGCACTATGGATCCGATCATGACCCAGTAGTTGGGCTCTGCATGGTGAGCATGACCGAAGAAGATCCATTCGCCCCAGAAAGGAGCCCAGGGAGTTCCCACCAGACCGCCAACTGCAGATAAGATGGCCAGACAAACCAGCGGGAGGGTCATAACCGGAGGTGATTCGTGCGGATGGTTCTCCGGATTCTCGTCACCGAAGAAAGTCAGGAAAATCAGCCGCCACATGTAGAAGGCAGTCAGGAAGGCGGTAAAGGCGGCCATGGCAAAGAGGACATAGTGTCCATTTTCCAGGGTTACGGCCAGGATTTCGTCCTTGCTCCAGAATCCGGCAAAGGGAGGAATACCGGCAATGGCCAGGCCCCCAATGACAAAAGTCCAGCCGGTAACGGGCATCTTCTTAATCAGTCCGCCCATCTCCCAGACGTCCGCCTTGTGGTGCAGGGCATGCAGTACGCTGCCGGCGCCCAGGAACATAAGGGCTTTAAAGAAAGCGTGGGTCCACATATGGAACAGGCTTGCCGTCATGCTGCCAACCCCCAGGGCCAGCATCATATAACCAATCTGGCTGACTGTGGAGTAAGCCAGAATGCGCTTGATTTCCCGCTGGGTGACAGCAATGGTGGCGGTGCTTTCGTAACTCGAAGCATCGATTATATAAGCAACGGGTTTTGACCTCTGCA
>NZ_JBNATZ010000071.1:0-1086 GCF_049701015.1 Desulfofundulus sp. | reverse complement strand
CAGCAATGGTGGCGGCAAACAGGGCCGTAAAACCACCGGTGATGGCTACCAGTTCCATGGCATTGGGTACTTCGTGGAAGAGAAACATGGTACGCGCCACCAGGTAGACACCTGCCACCACCATAGTAGCAGCGTGGATCAGAGCGCTGACCGGGGTGGGACCTTCCATGGCATCAGGCAACCATACATGCAGGGGGAACTGGCCCGATTTACCGATCGGCCCGATAAACACCAGCACAGCAATAAGGCTTAACACGCCGAAAGTGGTATACTGCTCAAAATGGGCTATCTTCCCGGAAAGCTCCACCAGGTTCAAGGTGCCGAAGACAATTTGCAGTGACAGAAGCCCGAGCAATAAACCGAAATCTGCAATCCGGCAGGTGATAAAGGCCTTCTTGGCCGCCTCCCGAGCGGAAATCTTATGGCTGTAAAAACCGATCAAAAGGTAGGAACAGAGGCCGACCAGTTCCCAGGCCACAAACATCTCCAAAAGGTTGCTGGAAATGGCCAGCAGGAGCATGGAAGCAGCAAACAGGGAGACGTAGGAGAAGAAGACCGGGAAACCGGGATCGCCTTTCATATAACCGATGGCATAGATAAATATCAGTGACGCGACCATGGAAACCATGAAGATCATCATGGCCGACACGGGATCCAGCTGAACCCCCACGTCTACATGCAGGCCGGGCATGGAAAACCACCGTACGGCGTAGACCAGGGGTTCTTCTTTAAAAGCCGGGTTGGTAAACACACCATATGCTGCCAGGGCGGAAACGATAAAGGCCCCGACTATTCCACCCACGGCCACCAGAGCGCTCAACATGGGCCATGGCCTGGTTAGAAAGACAATGGCTAAAAATGCCAGAGCAGGCAGCAGGGGCACCAGCCAGGCGTGGTGCATCGCAAATTCAACCATCTCGTTGGACACCCACCTTTCTACCACTTAAGCCAGTTAAAGTCATCCAGGTTAACCGATACCCTGTTGCGGTAGATGGCAATGATGATGGCCAATCCAACCCCCACTTCGGCAGCGGCCACCGTGATGACGAAAACGGCGAAGAGCTGGCCCAGGAACAGGGTGGGGGT
>NZ_JBNATZ010000070.1:0-10844 GCF_049701015.1 Desulfofundulus sp. | reverse complement strand
TGCAGCGCTGCCAGGTTCGCTCCGAGGCAAGCCGATGTTTCGTCCGGCCCGTAGCACGGAGCGACGAAGGACGACCGCCGCCCCGGCAGTTATCCGACAGCATCCAATTATGATAAGTACAGGAGATGAAAGGTTATGGTCAACTACCGGGTTACAATAATACTGAGGCTTTGGGAAGTTCCGACCCTGGAAAAAATCCGGAACGCAGATATGGTCCGGCCGGAAGACATGCGCAGGCTGGGGGACTTTTTGAAGGAACGGCTGGAGCGGGTGGCTTCCATAATGGAGCTTCTGCAGGAAAGGGGCTTTTACTGCCGGGGCACCCGGCAGGCCGTTATCCTGGAAGGCAGCAACATGGAGGCGTACCAGGTCAAGGAATTGTTGCAGGAGCACGGGGTTCAACCGCATGAGTACGAAATCAAGCTCGAGTACACACGCCAGTGGGGGATAATGTAAACGCTCCGGGTTCTACATGAAAACCCCCGCCCGGGTGAGGGACACGGCCCGGTTTTGGCTCCCTTCGCTTATGATGCACTGGGGTTTCTATTTTGTCGTATCTGAACCCTGGTTTTAAAATCCTGGTGCACTCCAACCGCAAAGTTATAGCTTTCATGCTGGATGCACAAAAAAGCCAGGTATCCTTAAAAAGTACCCAGCCTTACTTTTCAATATGCTAGATGAGTAATAAAGAAACAGAACCGCTTCAAGACCTGATGTTCAAACAGGATTCTTGAAGTGCAAAGGCACCGAATCTCGCTTACATTTTGCTATGAGGAAGATAACCAGCACCGTTATAACCAGGCGCCCGCCCAGGATTACGGCTAGATTGGCCCCCAAGGTCACAAAAATAGCTGTATCTTCAACAATGGCGTGAGTTAGACCCAGGAAAAGATTGAGCAACCAGATCTCACGGCGGCTTAATTTGCCGCTTCGGGCTTCTTCAATAATTACACCTGCCCCGTAGAGTATCCCAAAGATAAGGCCTGTCAACAGGGGAAAGGCTGCTGCCTCAGACATTCCCAGCCAGTGCAGACCACGCCCCAGTTTTTCCGAGCACCGCTGCCAAAAAGACAAACCCTGCAAAACCTCAAGAAGAACCATCAAGGGGAAAATAATGGCCCCCATAATTAAAACGTTATGCAACGCACCCCACAGGGCCTCTCCGAATACAGAGGTCCAGTCCAATTCGCATCTCTCCTTTTGACTCTACAAGGCCAGGTTCAACAGCAAGCCTGTTCCCAGGGACATCACCAGCCGGAAGATACCTATCAACAAGGGGTTAACTCTTACCTGAGCGGCAACGGCCGACTCCATGGGCAGGCTATGGGAGATAAGAAGCATTATGGCCAGAATGGTTACTTCACGCGAAGAAAGAGAAAGGGAGGTAATAACCCCCACCGCAGAATAAATGTTCAAGACGTTCCCCATTACCAGGGCTAAAGCCGCCTCCCCGGGAAGGCCAAAATAACGCATAAGCGGCGCGCATAATCCAGTAAGCCAGCGCAAAAAAGGCGTGTATTTTAGAAAGGTAACCAGCAAGTAGACAGGCACTACGACCCTGGCCAGCTTCCAGGTTGTAGCAGCCCCTCTAGTTAATCCCCGGCAAACGGACTTTTTAATTTCTACTGCTTCTCTCATCATTTCATTGCCTCCCGTACTGCCATCCGGGCTAGCAACAATGTGGGATCTATTTTCTCCAGCTGAGCTCGAAGATAGGGGAAAAGGAGGGGGATTTCGGTACAAGCACCAATACATGCCTTAATTCCCCTATGTACATATTGTTCCAACATCGCATCCAGATCTACTAAATAAGGATTGTCCGCCAGGCGGCCAGCCTTAACCTGATCAATAGTCGCCGCTACCAATTCCTGCTCCTGGTCTGTCGGATTCAATAGTTCTATGCCGTAATTTTTAAAAACCTGTTGATATATACCAAACCTTATTGTAGCGGTTGTGGCCAGGACTAAGATTTTCCGGTTCTTCGCTATTTTGAGTGGGTGATGCCAGCAGAAATAGTTAACAAAGGCATAATCTGGGTAAACCATAGTCAAGACGGCTGGTAATTATGTAAGCAATTGTAATAAGGGTTTTACTATTGCGGTAGCCCCTTGCACGGGCCTTGGCCGCCTGTATAAGACTGTTGAGACCTTCCAAGATGCCGTTTGAAACTTTGGAATTGAACCAGTTTAGAATGCCTTCCCAGTGATCCTTGATAGTATACGCTGCCTGAATCATTGGTACCAGCTTGGAATGGGTGGCCCAGAAGTACCAGCGCTTGAGATGTTGCTCCCCAGACTCTCGATCCGGCTGGTCAAAAAACTCCTGGAAGGATAGCTTTAGGCCATAGGCCCGCATAGTGTCCAGGTGCTCATTTTTCAGACTCTCTAGCTTTTTGCGCTGTTTTGCGGTCAGGTTCTGCGGGTTTTTCAGCCAGATGTAGCGGGTCTTTTTTAGCGTTTCATTTTGTCTGGCTTCATCCCGGCGAACCTCATCAACAGCCTCGTTAATAATTTTCATGACAAAAACGGTCAAAAACCAATTGCGCCTGAGGCATGGCGGACTTAACCCCGGCAATGAAGGCAGGAGAAAGATCACAGCATACTGTCTTAATGGCGTTAGGGTCACCCTTGTGTTCCCGTAAGTCTTTTGCAAAGGCATCAACAGTTTCTTTACCTTTACCGGGAGTAGCAAAAATCAATCGGCAGGCATCCAGGTCCACAAACAGCGTAATGTAGTCATGTCCCCTTTTGGCGGCGGTCTCATCCACGCCCACTTCCTGGACATTTGAATAGTCTTCTTTTGCTCGGGCCTGTTCCACGTAATGCTCCAGTATCCGCCATAACCGAGTGTCATGTTCTCCTACCAGTTCAGCAATAGCTTTTACAGGCATATCCTGAGCCAGCAGCATGATCAGCGATTCAAACAGCAAGGTGAAATCGCTGCCGGGTCTCGCCCATGGTACCGTAATCTGCTTCACCCCACAGCCATAAGGGCACTTTACGCGTGGGACACGTGCATGCAGGTAGGTACGGTATTGGAAGAAGTTAAGGTGCCGCCAAGTCTTTTCTTTGGTGTCGTAAACGGACGCACCGACATGGCCACAGGCAGGACAGTCAAATGTACTTCCGGTGGGATAACCTACCCAAATGTCCAGCCGATTTTGGTCTGCAGAAAATTGTATGTCAAGTACCTGCCAGGGGGGTGTTAAACCTAAGGCGGCAGCGAATAGAGATCTATAATCCATCACCATCATCATCGGAAGAGCCTCCCAATAAGGATTTTAAGTCAAGATTCGTTATGGCAAGAAGCTCTTCCTGCAAAAACTAATGAATGACAGTTTATGCCATAAATACCATGCCAATTCCTAATATTATTTCCTTTTTTAGTTTGGGTAAATTTGTACGCCCACACGATCTAGCGAGGAACCGAAATTCACCTCTAAGCTATTTTACACCCGGGCTCCAATTACTAAAACCGATTCCAGGTGAACCGGCAAAATAAAAAACCCCTCCCGCGGATGGTAGGGGGCTTCCACCAGGGCCGCCGCCGTGCGGTGGATTTTCCCGGAAACCGGGCATTCAACTTTGCGGTTGTATGGCTAAAGTCTTCGATTAGACCAGCCTCCGCAAGAACAGCAAAACTTCCCCGATAGGTTGATGGACGTTGCAGACGGTTTACGGCAATCAGATGGGCCGCGATATCAATGGTGCTGTGCCGCCCTGAGATGAAGCCTGGGAAAAGCCAAAGCAAAACCCCGGCTACCAGGTACGGCCCGGGGTTTTGCTTTGTTTTTTAGTTCTGCAGCTCCGGCAGGTCCCTGAACAAATCCAGCGCCTCCGGGTTGGCCAGGGCGTCCTTGTTCAGCACCGGCCGGTTGTGGATGACATCCCGCACCGCCATTTCCACTTTCTTGCCGTTCAGGGTGTAGGGAATGTCCGCCACGGCAATAATTTTGGCCGGCACATGGCGCGGAGTTGTGTTCTCACGGATGGTTGTTTTGATCCTGTTGATTAACTCACCGGTAAGTTCCACACCTTCGGCAAGCTTGACAAAAAGGATTACCCGCACGTCGTTTTCCCAGTCCTGACCCACCACAATGCTGTCCAGGATTTCGGGAATGGACTCCACCTGGCGGTAGATCTCCGCCGTACCGATGCGCACCCCGCCGGGATTCAGGGTGGCGTCGGAGCGGCCGTAGATAATCACGCCGCCGGTATCGGTAATCTCCACATAATCCCCGTGGCGCCACACGTTGGGGTAAACGTCAAAGTAGGCGCTCCTGTACTTCTTCCTGTCGGGATCGTTCCAGAAGTAGACCGGCATGGATGGAAAGGGAGCGGTGCAGACCAGCTCACCCTTCCGGTTGATCACGGGCTTCCCTTCGGGGTCGAAGCTTTCCACTTTCATACCCAGACCCCGGCACTGCAGTTCACCGGCATAAACCGGACCAATGGGGTTGCCCAGGGCGAAGCAGGAGATGATGTCCGTACCCCCGGAAATGGAGGAGAGGCAGACATCCTGTTTGATGTCCCTGTATACATATTCAAAGCTTTCCACCGACAGGGGGGAACCGGTGGACAAAATGGCCTTCAAGCGGCTCAGGTCATAGGTGGCCCCGGGCTTCACGCCGGCCTTTTCCACCGAGGCCAGGTATTTAGCGCTGGTGCCGAAGACGGTGATGCCCTCGTCCTGGGCCAGCTTCCACAGGGCACCTGCATCGGGATAGAAGGGCGAGCCGTCGAAGAGAAGTACCGTAGCCCCCACGGCCAGGGAGCTCACCAGCCAGTTCCACATCATCCAGCCGCAGGTGGTGAAATAAAAGATGGTGTCCTCCCGTTTCAAGTCAGTGTGCAGGATCAGTTCTTTCAGGTGCTGGATGAGGGTGCCCCCCGCACCGTGGACGATACATTTGGGCACCCCAGTGGTACCGGAGGAGTACATGATGTATACCGGGTGGTCAAAGGGTAGCCGGGTGAATTCGATCTCCAACCCTTCGCCGGCAGCCAGGAAGTCCTGATAGGGTACCGCCTTCGGTACGCGGCTGATGTCCGGTTCTTTTTCCGTATAGGGAACCACAACTACCCGTTCGATGCTGGGGATTTCCTCTACGATGCCGGCCACCCTCGCCAGGGAATCATGTTTTTTACCGTTGTAGGAGTAGCCGTTGGCCGTAAAGAGCACTTTGGGCTGAATCTGGCCGAAGCGGTCGTACACCCCCTTAACGCCGAAGTCCGGCGAGCAGGAGGACCAGATGGCACCGATGCTGGTGGTGGCCAGCATGGCGACCACGGTTTCGATCATGTTTGGCATGAAGCCCGCCACCCGGTCACCCACGGTAACACCCATCTCACGCAGGGACCTGGCCAGACGGGCCACCTGATCGTAAAGCCCGGCATAGGTCAGGCGTACCGGCTCTTCCATGGCTTCCCCTTTAAAGATGAGAGCCGTATGGTCGTCCCGGTAACGCAGCAGGTTCTCTGCAAAGTTCAGCTCCGCCCCCACAAACCACCTGGAACCCAGCATGTCCTCGAAGTTTACAACCACCTGGTCGTAAGGACGGGCTGCAATGATACCCCCGAACTCCCACATGGCCTCCCAGAAGGCGGGAGCATTTTCAACGGACCACTGGTAGAGTTCATGGTAGGTGGTAAAATTGTGGCCATGCTTCTTGTTGACAAATTCCATGAAGCGGGTCATGTTGGCCTGTTTTTTTCTCTCTTCCGACGGCTCCCAGAGTAATTTCCGCACTTTCCTGTTACCCCCTTTGCCGGAACGAAAGCGTTCCGGATTAAAAAGATTCTGAATATACTCTCTAGTAAGTATATTCGCCGCCGGAAAATAAAACCCTGCCCACCTCCATCTTAATCCAGGAAAACCGCACGTAAAACCGGTGGCACCACCTTTTTCGAAATGCTCCTTCACCCCGGGTGCTCGATGACATCCAGGTCGGCCAGGCAAAAACTGTTTAAAAACCCGGGCAGCGACACCGGAAATCACCGTCCCTTACAAACCAAGCGCCAGCGGCTGGCTCTTTCGTGTTAAGCTGCATGAACTTTGTTCGCCTCATGAAGATCCCGCAGGAAGTTCTCCAGCCCGCCCAGGTAATTCACGGGATCGTCCGGGGTATTCCGGGTTCGGAGGCGGATTTCGAATTCTTCATTGGCGCTGCTGAATTTCACCCGGCTGGCATATTGCTTGCTTATCTCCACCAGCGCCTCACCCCGGAGGTTGTGTTCCGGAGCAAACTGCAGGCGGAAGTTCCCGGGCTGGGCTGTAATGGATTTAATCCCCAGGGAACTGGCCAGGGCCCTCAATCGTGCCACCGCAAGCAAGGTGCATACCGGCTGCGGGGGATCTCCAAAACGGTCCACCAGTTCGTCCTC
The DNA here is from genome assembly GCF_049701015.1 of Desulfofundulus sp. Lineage (NCBI taxonomy): Bacteria > Bacillati > Bacillota > Clostridia > Eubacteriales > Peptococcaceae > Desulfofundulus > Desulfofundulus sp. Next base: position 4,461 of record NZ_JBNATZ010000070.1, on the reverse strand, counting down.
CAGCTCGGACACTTCTTCTTCACGACGTACCGCGGCCAGACGGCGGTAGAGCTCCACCTTCTGGTTTCCGTCCCGGACATAGGTGTCGGGGATATAGGCTTCCACAGGCAGTTCGATGGTGGTCTCCACCACCTTTTCCGGTGCCTCCCCTCTGGCTTCCCGGACCGCCTCCTCCAGCAGGCGGCAGTAGAGGTCGAAGCCCACCGCAGCAATGTGACCGTGCTGCTCGGCGCCCAGCAAATTACCCGCGCCCCTTATTTCCAGGTCCCTCATGGCAATCTTGTACCCGGAGCCGAACTCGGTGAACTCCCTGATGGCCGCCAGCCTTTTTTCCGCCATTTCGTTCAGCACCCGGTCTCTGCGGAAGGTAAAGTAAGCATAAGCCAGGCGATTGGAGCGGCCCACCCTGCCCCGTAACTGGTAGAGCTGGGCAAGACCAAAATTATCAGCATCCTTAACAATTAATGTATTAACATTTGGAATATCCAGCCCACTTTCGATGATGGTGGTACAGACCAGCACATCATAAGCACCGTCCATGAAATCGAGCATGATTTGCTCCAAATCCTCTTCCCTCATCTGCCCGTGGGCCACCGCAATGCGGGCCTCCGGTACCAGGCCCTGCAACCAGGCGGCCACCTGGTCCAGGTCCATTACGCGGTTGTGCACGAAATAAACCTGGCCGCCCCTGCCTATCTCGCGCCGGATGGCTTCCCGGATGAGCACCGGATCTTCTTCCAGGACGTAAGTCTGCACCGGGAAACGGTTTTCCGGAGGGGTCTCCAGAAGGCTCGTGTCCCGCACACCCACCAGCGACATGTGCAGGGTACGGGGAATGGGAGTGGCGGTCAGGGTGAGCACGTCCACATCCTGCTTCAACCGTTTTAATTTTTCCTTGTGGGCCACCCCGAAGCGCTGTTCCTCATCCACCACCAGAAGCCCCAGATCCTTGAACACCACATCGTCCTGCACCAGGCGGTGGGTACCGATGACAATGTCCACCTGGCCCGAAGCGAGACCCGCCAGAACCTGGCGCTGCTCCTTCGGGGTGCGGAAGCGACTTAAAACCTCGATGGTCACCGGAAAACCTGCAAAACGTTCCCGGAAAGTGTTATAATGCTGCTGGGCCAGTATGGTAGTGGGTACCAGCACAGCTACCTGCTTGCCGTCCATGACGGCCTTGAAAGCAGCCCTCAGGGCCACCTCGGTTTTGCCGTAACCCACGTCCCCGCAGAGCAGGCGGTCCATGGGGCGGGGACGTTCCATATCCGCCTTGACTTCCTGGATGGCCCGGAGCTGGTCGGGAGTCTCCCGGTAGGGAAAAGCCGCTTCAAATTCCTGCTGCCATGGTGTATCAGGACTGAAAGCATGTCCGGGCAGGGCCTGACGTGCGGCATAGAGGGCCAGCAATTCCTGAGCCATCTCCCGTACCGCCTCTTTTACCCGCCCCTTCACCCGGGTCCATTCCCCTCCCCCCAGGCGGGACAACCGGGGAGCTTCAGCCTCAGCCCCCAGATACTTCTGGATCAACCCTACCTGGTCGGTGGGAACATACAGTTTATCTTCACCGGCATACTTGATCAGTAAATAATCTTTCTGTACACCCCCGATGTTCAGGGAAACAATCCCCATGTACCGGCCGATGCCGTGGTTCACATGCACCACATAATCGCCTGTTTTTAAATCCGTAAGGGGTTCCGGGCGGCCGGCAGTCCGGGCACGTACCCGCTGGGTCCTTTTCCAGCGCTGGCCGTAAATGTCCGCCTCGGTGATCACCACCAGCCGGCCGGAAACCAGCTCAAAACCTCCGGACAGCCGGCCTGCGGCAAGAGCAATGTTGCCGGGCGTAACGGGCCGGTCCAGGGAGCCGGTGACATAGGCGTCCAGGCCGGCACTGCGCAGTTCTTCCGCCAGGTGCCGGGCACGCTCTTCGGTGGAGAGCAGCATGACCACGGCATAGCCGGATTTGCGCCAGTGACGCACTTCGTCCACCAGCACATCCAGGCGACCGAGAAAGGAATGCATACCCCTGGTGGTAAAAGTAACCACATCATGGACGACCAGATGCTGGGGCTGGCGGGTTAAAAGGGAAAAATAAACCGCCCTGCGCCTGTGCAATTGCTGCTCGATTTGCTGCCACTGAACATAACCATGGATCTGTCCGGGCAACACACGGCCCGCAGATAACAGCTCGCTGTAAGTTTCCGACCGCTCCTTGAAGATGCTTTCCGCCAACTCCCTGATGCGGATGAGGTCGTCAACCACCGTCAGGTTGGCAAAGGGCATATAATCAAGCAGCGTATAAGGGTGGCGGTAGAAATAGGGTAAGAACTGGTCCAGCCCAGGACTGTAACCACCGGAAGCAATCTGCTCTTTTGCATTCTCCCCGAGTTCCTCCAGCCGGCGGCGCACTTCCAGGGTGGAACTTTCGGTAGCTTTCTTCAACTGCAGGCGGTACTCCGTCTCCAGGACGTCCAGCGCCCGGGCACGGCTTTCCTCCGTAACCACCAGCTCCCGGGCGGGAGGGATAGAGACTGTTTCCGTACGGTCAATGGAACGCTGGGAGTCGGCATCAAAAAAACGGATGGAATCCACTTCGTCGTCGAAGAACTCCAGCCGTACGGGGTGCTCAAAGGTCAGGGGGTAAACATCCAGAATACCGCCCCGCAAGGCCAGCTGGCCCGGACTTTCCACCATCTCCACCCGCTCATAACCCATATCGACCAGCCTGCGGACCAGTCCTTCCAGGTCCGCCCTTTGGCCCACAGCAAGGTCGATTATGGCGCGGCTGAAGACTTCCGGCGGAGAAAGACGGCGCAAGACAGCTTCCAGCGGTGCCACCACCACACACGGTTCGTTCCGGGCAAGAGCTACCAGTGCCTTCAGCCGCTGCGCAAGCACCTCTTTCCCGTGAGCCAGGACCTGGTAGGGCAGCAACTGCCAGACGGGAAACAGGAAGACGGGCATATCCGGCAAGAGAGAGGAAATATCATCAGCCAGCACTGAAGCCTCGCTATCCCCCGCGGTGATAACTAAAACCGGACCGCCCACGGCGTCGATAAGCCCCGCAGCCACCAGGCTGCGCTGCGCTCCGGAAAGACCGAAAACCAGCTGCTGGCCGCCTCCCCGGGAAATGGCGGCAAGCAGGGTTTTAAATTCTGAACTTTTTTGCAAAGGTTCCAGCAAGGCACGCATCTTGTGAAAAACCTCTTTCGCAACAGGAAAATAGGCATCACAAAAAGAGCTTTAGCACAGCTAAAGCCCTCTTCATCCCGAGCTGCGTTTACATCAATGCAACCAGTGCGGTCTCTGGTAATACAAGGACCCGGGAGGACCGTAGAGCATCTCCCGGCAGTCATCGCAAAGGCAGTATTTAACGATCACATTCATTATATCCCCGGAGTCCTCCCCAGTCAAGGCTTGGGCCTGTCCAAAGATATCATCGCTTTTTACACTTTCTTCACTGACCACCTGGTCGCAACATTCACAAATGTGGATTATTTTCATCTATAAGCGCATCCTTTCACCCTCGCCGATCCTTGCGCATGTAGAACCGTTGTTGCTGGATGCGGCCCTATCCTCACGCCACTCCAATGCTCCGCGTAAGAGGTGTACCACGGCTTACTCCGGGCCAGCTCCGACTCTTTCGCGGGTTGTCCGCCATTTTACAACGCCAGCATCTTTACGGCTTCATCTTCGCTAGTTCCTGGAGAGATTTACCACCAATTTGTTCCAACCCATGTGCAGTAAATAAGCTCCGGCCACGGCCAGCAGGGCGCTGGTGGTAAGCCGGTAAAGCCAGCCGGCGGCCAGCCCAAAGGCGGTATGGGAAGCAAGGCTCACCAACCCCGCCGCCCAACCCCGCCCACCCCGGGCGGCCTCCCATACCCCTTCAACCAGACCAAAAATGAAATGAGCCCGGGGAATGGATGTCCCGAGTAAAAGAGCGAAAGTTGTTTTGGCAGCCTCCTCGACCACGGGAGCCACATAAACCACGGTCAACGCACCCGTACGGCTTAAAAGAAGACCGTTAACCAGCCAGGAAGCGGCGGCTGCCAGTACTCCGGCCGGGATAAAGGCTAACTGATTCATCTTATCTTATCCTAGTATGCTGTTGCAAAACCAGAAACGAAACAGGCCAAGAACGTCCCTTACGGAACGACATTGCACAGTATGTAGTATGAACAAAAAAAGGCGGCCTCTATACCCGGCCGGCATTAAATAGATTCATGGCCACATCGAGACCTCTGGTGAGTGCCACCTGAATGGCACTGGATGCATCGGCCACTGCTTTCTCAATCAGAGGGCTTTCTTCCTCCGTAAACCGGCTCAAAACCCAGCCCACCACTTCCCAATCCGGCCGGGGTGGACGCCCTATGCCCACGCGCAGGCGGGCGAATTCCCGGCTGCCCACCAGCTCAATGATAGACCGCAGCCCCCTGTGCCCCCCGTCCCCCCCGG
>NZ_JBNATZ010000069.1:0-10879 GCF_049701015.1 Desulfofundulus sp. | reverse complement strand
CTGCCGTACGGTCTTTTGGAGACCGGCAGGAGTTTGACAAAACGGCCATTCAGGATGCTTTCGGCATCGAGGTTGAAGTGCCCGGCAAATTCTCCAACGTACCGGTCTAAAAGCCGGCGGTCCCTGTCATCCAGCTCGAGCACCCCCACTTCCTTGCCCAGCTGGTGAGGGGCAACTTCTCCCCGCAGGTAAATTACCCCGCCGTGCATGCCAGTACCGATATAATGGGCGTGGTGCCGCTCGCCCGGCTTAAGATTCAGGCCCAGCAGGACCACGATACCCCCGGCCATGTATTCGCCAAAAAAGTCCTGGGCCGTACCGCCGATTACCAGCACGGGCACCTTGCCGGTATATTCCTTCATATGGATGGCCGCCCGGTAACCAATGCTGTCCCGGATAAAAATTTTGCCGCCGCGCATGGCCATGGCCACGATATCTCCAGCCCGGCCGTGAACCACGATCTCGCCGTCATCCATGGTGTTGCCCACCCCGTCCTGGGCATTGCCGTGGACCACGATGCGGTGACCGGCCAGAAAAGCCCCCAGGTCGTTGCCCGGAGTGGAATATACATGAATTTCCACGTTCCCGTCCTGCTGTGGGAGGAAGAGCCGCGTACCGATGTACCGCTGGCCACAAACGTTATACAGGGTGATCTTGCGGGCACCGGAAAGGGCCGCTTCCCGAATCAGATCATTTATTTCCTTGTGCACAAGACCCCGGGCGTCTATTTCCGCCTCCTGTCCATCTATGGAAAGGCGCATCCTCAAGTCATCGAGGGATCTAACTCCACCCAGAAACATTTCCCGCAACCCGTATCGGGCACAGCTTACCGCCATGTTCTCACTCCCCCGCTCCTTTTACTCCCAGCACGTCAAGTTCCCATTCCTCCAGACCCACCCCGCGCAGGTGTTCCCGGTTGCCCCGCAGGCTTTCAATGGCGTTAATGCCCATGCCGCCCAGCATTTCCTTAATCTCATGGCTCCAACCGTGCAGCAGGTTCACCAGCCGCTGGCTGGCGATTTCCGGATTGAGACGGCGGGTGAGGTAGGGATCCTGCGTGCAGATGCCCCAGGCACATTTGCCGGTATAACATTTCTGGCACAGGGTACAACCCATGGCCACCAGCGCTGCCGAGCCGATGTACACCGCATCTGCTCCCAGCGCAATGGCCTTGATCACGTCCGCACTGCAGCGGATACCGCTGGCCGCGATGATGGAGCACTTATGCCTGATGCCTTCTTCCCGCAACCGCCGGTCCACTGCCGCGAGGGCCAGCTCAATGGGAATACCCACGTTATCCCTGATGATCTTGGGCGCTGCACCGGTACCACCCCGCAGGCCGTCAATAGCCACGATATCTGCCCCGGCCCTGACTATGCCGGAGGCAATGGCAGCCACGTTGTGCACCGCTGCAATCTTGACGGAAACCGGCTTCTCGTAGTTTGTGGCTTCCTTCAAGGCATAAATGAGCATGGACAGGTCTTCAATGGAATAAATATCATGCTGTGGTGCAGGGGAGAGGGCATCGGTACCTTCAGGGATCATGCGGGTCAGGGCAATGTTGGCCGATACCTTTTCTCCCGGCAGGTGACCGCCAATACCAGGCTTGGCCCCCTGGCCGATCTTAATTTCCACCACAGCCGCCGAGTTTAAATACTCGGGGTCCACCCCAAAGCGGCCGCTGGCACACTGCACGATAGCATTCTGGCCGAACTTCTCCCGCATTTCCCGGGGTAAACCACCTTCACCGGTATTGAAGAGGGTACCGGACTCCCTGGCGGCCATGGCCAGGGACACAAAGGCCTGGTAGCTGATGGCACCATAGGACATGGCCGAGAAAAGAATGGGCGTTTCAACGAGCACGTTGGGTGAAAGCTGGGACTTTATGGTAATCCTGTCCCCGCTCATTTCCACTTCCAGGGTATCCGGTTTGCGCCCCAGGTAAGTGCGCAGTTCCATCGGTTCCCGCAGCGGGTCGATGGAAGGGTTGGTCACCTGGGAAGCATTCAGTACCAGGTGGTCCCAGTAAATACGGTAAGGTTTGTCATTACCGCTACCGGTAAGAATAACCCCCCCGGTCTCGGCCTGTTTCTTTAGATCCTGCAGCTTCTCCCTGGTCCAGCTGGCATTGGGACGGTAAGTGGTCGGGTGCGGATATACAGAAAGAGCCCGGGTGGGGCACAACACCACGCAGCGCTGGCACCCCACACACTGGTTTTCATCGCTGAACATGAGATCGAGCTCTGCATCGTAATGGTGAACCCCGTTGGGGCACTGCCTCTCACAAACCCGGCATTTTATACACCGTTCACTGCGGCGTTCAACCAGAAACTCGGGTAAAAGATGTGAAAACATCTTATCTCACCCCCACATAAGTTAATAAAGGTGCCTGGCACCTGCCGTTAACTTTAGACGGCACGGGACAGGCTGGCCAGGTGGTCCCTGGTATGCAGGCGGGCCACTACCGGCTCGCCCCCCGGCGGCGTCCAGGCCAGATCCAGCCGGGGAGCCACGGCCCGGATGGCCGCTTCTTCAGAGGAAAGAAAGACAAAGTCTCCAGCAGCGGCAGCCGTAATGGGACGCAACCTGATGCGGTCGGTGAGGCCGAACATTTCGCTGTGATGGGCGACGATAACCGTAAAGGGGCCGTTCATCAACAAAGGAGCATAGGCCATGCGCAGGGTTTTGTAGAGCTCCCGGCGTTCCGGTTCCATATGCTCAATGATGTCCCACATCGGAGCAGCGAAAATTTTGGCAACTACCTCTATGGGAAGACCCTGCCGCCGCATGAGCAGGTCCACAGCGTAAGCCATTACTTCCGTATCCGTATAAAGGGTGCAGTAGTAACCAAACATCTCCAGATAACGCCGGTTGGTGCCGTACGAAGAGATCTCTCCATTATGCACCACTGTCCAGTCCAGGATGGAAAAAGGGTGTGCGCCGCCCCACCACCCGGGAGTATTGGTGGGAAAACGGCTGTGGGCGGTCCAGATGTATCCTTTGTACAAGCGGTCGAGCATGAAGTAATCGGCGATTTCCTCGGGGAAGCCCACCCCTTTAAAAACGCCCATATCTTTACCGGATGAAAACACATAAGCACCATCGATCCGGGTATTGATGTACATCACTTTTTCCACCACGAACTCATCATCCGACAGGTTTTTGCCCTCTTCCAGATGCTGGCGTGGTGAGACGAAATAACGCCATACCACCGGCGGGTTCAGAACTGTAGCCTTTTTATTAGTGGGAATTTCCTCATCGTAAACCACGTGGAAATGCTCTGCCAGGAACTCATCCACCATTTCTTTCGCACCCAGCTGATGGCGTTCAAACATGATGTGCAGTGCGTAGTAATCCCTGTACTCAGGGTATAGTCCGTAAATGGCAAAACCGCCGCCCAGACCGTTGCCCCGGACCTTCATATTAACCATGGCGTTGATGGCCATTTCTCCGCCGAACCTCTCCCCGGCCGTGTTCATCACTCCAAATAAGCCGCAGGCCTGGGAATCTTTTTCAGGCAGGTAACGCTCACTGATTCGCGGCCGCATGTTGGTTCCTCACTCCTTCATCGTTCAGCATCTCCCGTCTCAGGCCTTCCGGAATATTCAGATAACCAAACCCCCCATCGAGGAGCTTTTCTTTAAAGGATGTAACAGGGCAACCCCTGCGCATCAGGTTGAGGAAGATGCCCGCCCGGCCAATCCCGGTCACCAGGGTGAAGCCGTAAATACGGTCCTCCTTCAACACAAACCTCCGGTAGCTGCGGGAGCCCGTATCAAAACGGCTCAGTACCTCAAAGCCGTCCTTCTCCCCTGCGTTGTTCAGGCCGGCCGTGATTATGTTCAGGTCGAAAAAGTGCATGGCATTCATGGACGTCGCACGGTCATATTCCCGGAACCCGCCCAGCATGTTGTACGCAGCCACGCGGCCCCCGGCGTAGGCATTGGGCCACAGGGGAAGCACGCGTCTTTCCCCCAGCAGGAAATCGTAAACCTCGGCACAGTCGCCACAGGCATACACATCGGGAGCGGAAGTCTCCATCCGTTGATTCACCAGAATACCCCTGTTCACGGCCAATCCAGCTTCCCTGGCCAGGTCCACCCGGGGGACCACACCCACCGCCACCACCAGCAGGTCGCAGGGGAGAAAAGTGCCGCCGGTGAGTACCACTCCTGTAGCACGCTCCCCGCCCTGGACCTCTTTAAAGGTGGTCCCAGTGTAGATGGCCACACCAGCCCGGCGGAAGGTTTCCTCAATCAACCGGGAGGTAAACTCATCCACAACCGGCGCCAGAACCCGGGGAGCCAGCTCCACCACGCTGACTTCCAGGCCCTTTTTATACAGTGCCTCGGCAGCCATAAGGCCGATGATCCCCCCGCCGAGTACCACCGCCTGCCGGGCCGACGGGAGCAACCGGCTGATGCGCTGCAGGTCCTGCAGTGCCACGAAGTTGCATATGTTCTCCTTTTCCGTATCCAGTCCCGGTATGGGAGGTACAATGGGCCGGCCACCGGTAGCCAGCAACAGTTTTTCATAGGAGATGACACGGCCGTCATCCAGCTTTACCACGTGCCCGGCCGTATCCAGGCCCACCGCCCGCCGGCCGAGCACAGGGGTGACTTCCAGGCGTTCATAAAAATCCGCCGGGCGGTAGAGCATTTTCTCCACGGGCACCTCCTGCTCCAGGTAATAAGGCAGCAGAGCCCGGGAATAGACGTGATGCGGTTCTTCCCCGATAACAGCTATGGAACCAGCTCGATCCAGAGAACGCAGTGTTTCAATACAACCCACCGCACCCACCGAGTTACCAACGATCAGATAATCAAACCTCTCCATAAGCTTCCTCCTTGCCTAACTGGTGAAGGAATCCTGATAAACCAGTGCCTGGTTGGGGCACTGCTTCACGCACGCCGGCTCCCCCATTTCCTTGCACAGGTCGCACCTGGCCACCCTGCGGTTGGCTTCATCAATGACCACTGCCCCGTAGGGACAGGCCATGACGCAGCTGTAGCATCCCACACAGCGGTCCGCATCGTGTTCCACCCTTCCTGTGAGGGGGTCCCTGTAGAGTGCTCCGCTGATGCACGCCTCCACGCAGGACGGTTCGATGCAATGCCGGCAATGTACGGGGAGGGTGAAAGGGAGGTTTTCTTCCACCACCACCCGGGGCACCGGCCGTGGCGTTTCATAAAGAAATGCTTTGAGGATGTTTTTACTGCGAGAATGCGCCACCACACACCAGACCTCACACAGGTGGCAACCGATACAAACTTCCTCTTTGACCACAACTCGAGGCATTTCTGTCACTCCTTCCCCGATGGAATTTAGACCGGGTTTCTTTTTGAGATCTTTTGAAGGGTAAAAAAAAGCCCACGGCAGGCCTGTGGGATGGAAAAAGGTTTTTTCATCCTGATAAGGTGACCTGCACGTGGGCCCCGTTGCCCTCGTTGCTCCGGCACGACGTTGTACCGGTTTGGTTTGTTATATAAAGCTCATTAACGAAAACGCAGTACCATCTTTACGATGGGGGAAACGGAGTCTGAAACGTCAGTTGCTGCATGCCGGGTTTGCTAATACTTGGTCAGGTACTCGTCAATCTCCCAGGGATGTACCTGCACGCGGTAACGGTCCCATTCAATGCGCTTGGCCTCCATGAAGCGGCCGAACACGTGGGGACCGAGGGCCTCCCTGAGCACATCATCGCGTTCAAGTTCATCCAGAGCTTCCTTTAGACTCTGGGGCAGGCAGCCGATACCGCGCTCCTCACGTTCCCTGTCACCCATTTCATAAATGTTGCAGTCGCAGGGTGGCGGAGGCAGAATGCGGTTTTTAATGCCGTCCAGCCCGGCCGCCAGGCATACTGCCAGGGCCAGGTAGGGGTTGCAGGACGGGTCCGGGCTGCGCAGCTCGATGCGTGTCGACTGGCCCCGCTTGGCCGGGATACGGATGAGTGGGCTCCGGTTGCGGGAGGACCAGGCGATATACACCGGCGCCTCGTAACCGGAAACCAGACGCTTGTACGAGTTTACCGTCGGGTTGGTTATAGCGGCAATGGCCCGCGCGTGCTTTATCAGGCCGCCGATGTAATACAGGGCTATGTCGCTCAACTGCAGGGGTGCTTGAGGATCGTAAAAAGCATTTTCCCCGTTTTTCATAAGGGACTGGTTTAAGTGCATGCCCGAACCGGCAATGCCGAATATGGGCTTGGGCATGAAGGAAGCATGCAACCCGTGTCTCTGAGCGATAGTACGCACCACAAATTTAAAAGTGACCACCTTATCGGCGGTATCCAGGGCATCGGCATACTTAAAATCAATTTCGTGCTGTCCTGGAGCCACCTCATGGTGGGAAGCCTCTATTTCAAAACCCATCTGTTCCAGGGTGAGGACCATGTCCCGCCGGGCATCTTCACCCAGGTCAACAGGCGTCAGGTCGAAATAACCCGCCCGGTCGTGAGTTACGGTGGTTGGACGCCCGTCACTGTCAACGTGGAAGAGGAAGAACTCCGCCTCCGGTCCTACGTTCATGGTAAAGCCCATTTCCCGCGCTTCAGCTACAGCCCGCTTGAGAACGTAGCGGGGGTCGCCTATAAAGGGTGTGCCATCAGCGTTATAAATGTCACATATCAACCGGGCCACCGCCCCGTCCCGGGGACGCCAGGGAAAAACCACAAAAGTGGACGGGTCGGGACGCAGGTACATGTCCGACTCCTCGATGCGGACAAAACCTTCAATGGAAGAACCGTCAAACATCAGCTCCCCGTTCAAGGCCTTGTCCAGCTGTTCAACCGTAATCGATACGTTTTTTAAGACACCGAAAATATCGGTAAACTGCAGGCGGATAAATTTTACTCCCAGTTCTTTGGCCAGGTGCCTTACATCATCGTTAGTCAACTGAGCCACGGCCCTCACACCTCTCCCTTCCTCGAAAAACCGGGGCAATTTACGAAAAAAAGGCCACACCTGCAGGATAACGGCTCACCTGCTGCATGTGGGCCTCATTGCCCCTCGACGGATACAACATCGTACCCGAATATGTCCTTAACACTGTTTTTTAAAGCTAGTTTATAGTATATAACATAAATGCCTTAAAAGAAAAGGGCTTTTTGACAATTTTCTCGCCCTGGGAAAAACACCCTGCCATTCCGGCAGGGCACAGGAGGATGGTAACAAAGCTTTATCTAAAACCTGGTCAGATATTCTTCAATTTCCCAGGGATGTACCTGAACGCGGTAATTCTCCCATTCCTTTTGTTTGGCCTCGACAAACTTGGTGTAAATGTCTTCGCCCAGCGCTTCCCTGATCACCTCATCCCCGGCCAGTTCCTGCAGGGCTTCTTCCAGGCTGGCGGGCAGGCTCTCGATGCCCAGTTCACGCCGCTCTGCAGGGGTCATCTCGTAGATGTTGCGGTCGCAGGGAGGTGGCGGCTCGATCTGGTTCTTGATACCGTCCAGACCGGCTGCCAGACAGACCGCCAGGGCCAGGTATGGGTTGCAGGACGGGTCGGGGTTGCGCAATTCAATACGGGTTGACATGCCCCGCTTGGCCGGGATGCGGATAAGCGGGCTGCGGTTGCGCTCCGACCAGGCAATATAAACCGGGGCCTCATAACCGGGCACCAGCCGTTTGTAGGAGTTCACCGTGGGGTTGGTTATCGCGGCCAGGGCCCGGGCGTGCTTCATCAGACCGCCGATGTAGTAGCGGGCAATGTCGCTCAACCCGTTGGGGGCGGAGGGGTCATAGAAAGCATTCTGGTTCCCCCGGAAGAGGGACTGGTTGGTGTGCATGCCGCTGCCGTTAATGCCATAGACCGGTTTGGGCATGAATGTGGCATGCAAGCCGTGCCGCTGGGCAATGGTCCGCACAACAAATTTGAAGGTCATGATTTTGTCGGCACAATCCAGGGCGTCGGAATACTTAAAATCAATTTCATGCTGGCCGGGAGCCACCTCGTGGTGGGAGGCCTCAATTTCAAAACCCATCTCTTCCAGTGTGAGCACCATGGAGCGTCTGGCGTTTTCTCCCATATCGACTGGCGTAAGGTCAAAGTAACCGGCCCGGTCATGGGTGCGTAAAGTAGGCTGCCCACCGGCATCCACATGGAAGAGGAAAAATTCCAGTTCCGGTCCGACCTGCATGGTGAAGCCCATCTCCGCAGCCCGCGCCAGGACCCTCTTCAAGGCGTTGCGGGGGCAACCGGCATAAGGGGTACCGTCGGGATTGTAAACATCGCAGATGAGACGCGCCACGGCACCATCCCGGGGCCGCCAGGGGAATACGGCAAAAGTTTTGGGGTCGGGGCGCAGGTACATATCCGACTCTTCAATGCGGGTAAAACCATGTATGGAGGAACCGTCAAACATCAATTCCCCGTCCAGGGCCTTTTCCAGCTGCTCAACGGTGATGGCCGTATTTTTCAGAACGCCGAGAATATCTGTAAACTGGAGGCGGATGAACTTTACGCCCATTTCCCTTGCCCTGGCAAGCACTTCTTTTTTGATCGTCTCATCCATAAAACAACCACCTTCCTGGCAAATTTTTAAAATGGAAAAGGCGCCCGGGGAATAAACGGGTGTTCCATTCCCACAGGGCGCCTTTGCCCCTTCCTGGTACGTCATCATACCTTGACTTAACTTTTCAAGTTATGGGCCAGGATAATGGCCTCGGCCACCTGACGCATGGGGATACGCTTGTTCATGCTGCTCTTCTGCATGCGCCGGAATGCCTCGGCTTCCGTAATTCCAAGTGTCTCCATCAGGATTCCTTTGGCCTTTTCCACCAGCTTACGGGTCTCCAGAGCTTCCTTTAATTCCTGGACCTGGTTCTCCAGCTTGATAATCTCCTGGTAGTTGGCCAGGGCCAGTTCCACGGCGGACAACAGGGCACTTTCATCCACCGGTTTGGTGAGGAGGGCCGATACCCGGGCCTCTTTGGCTTTCTCCAAAAGACCGGGGCTCATGGAATTAACCAGCACTATTACTGGGGCCAACTTATCTTCATGGACAATGCGTGCCACTTCCAGCCCATCCATACCCGGCACCCCTGCTTCGATAATCAGGAGATCCGGCTGTCGGCTGCGCACCAGCTTCAACCCCGAAAGGCCATCTGATGCCTCACCCACCACCCAGTATCCCAGCCTGGTGAGCACGGCTTTAATGGACTTTCTCCAGGTGGCATCGCTATCTACCAGCACTATTCTCTGTTCCGCCATGGAGATTTTTTCCTCCCAATTCATTCCTGGTAACCAATCTGCCGGGCGCTGCCGGATTACTCAAGTACCACCTTCCCGGGAAGAGAAATGCCCTCTCCAAGTCCTTTTTCTGACCTGTCGAGGGCATCATTGCCTGTTCATGGGCGGGTACATCATCGTACCCAACGAAAATCCCTGGGCTCTGTTTTATTATAAATCCGTACCCTGGCCCCTGGCAACAGGTTTTTTGCGTTAACCTAAAATTTCTTCCACCTCTTCGGCATCCACATCCATAACGTATCTGACACCGGTAATTTCAGCAGCCTCTCTGGTCAGGGCGGCCACATCGTCGCGGGTGATGTAGGACAGGGCAAACTTGCGGGCACCGCACATGAACTGCCTCAGGCCCTGGGCCAGCCGTTCAAAGTAGGTGTATACACCGATGGCTCCCACGGGAAGTTTTTCAAAGGCTTCGGCACCCAGTTTTTCCTTGAGCTCACTGGCGGCAATGAAGACCTGTTCAAGGGATTCACCGTATTTCTTGTATTCACCGGGCACTTTCCCGGATTTTACCGCTTCACCTACATTCTTACCCACCATGGCTGCTGTCAGGGGCGAGCGGGCCATACCGATGGCTTTCACATAAGGAGCGCCAATGGCCAGTCCCTTGAACATGTGATCCTCCAGGGTGAAACCACCGGCCATGGCCACCGGCGGCACATAGGCTCCCCTGGCCGCCAGCCTATCCAGGTACCTGACAAGCAGCGCCTGCAGGTAGATGGTGGGAACGCCCCATTCATTCATCATCCGCCAGGGGCTCATACCGGTACCGCCGCCGGCACCATCCACGGTCAGGAGGTCGAGCCTGGCGTCCGAGGCATATTTTACGGCCCGGGCCAGATCGGCCGGACGATAGGCACCGGTCTTCAAAAAGACGTACTTCGCACCGGCCTTGCGCAGTTCTTCTACACGGGCCATAAAGGACTCGTATTCGACCATACCAATGCGCGAATGGCGTTCAAACTCACTGAAAGCCCCCGCACGGTAGGCCTCCTGTACCTTCGGGTCCGTGGGATCGGGCAGTACAATGTACCCGCGGTTCTTTAACTGCAACGCGCGCTCCAGGCTGTCCAGCTTCACCTCGCCGCCGATGTCCTTGGCGCCCTGGCCCCACTTGAGCTCCACGGCCTCCACACCCAGCTTTTCAATGGCGTACTCCTGGACCCCCAGTTTCGTATCTTCCACATTGGCCTGTACGGCAATGAATCCCCTGCCGCTGTACCAGTTCTGGAAATCCTTGACCCGCTTTACAAGGTTGGGAGAATGGATAACGCGTCCACCCTTTATCTCAGCATCGGGGTCCATGGCACATACGTTTTCACCAATAACAATGCCCACCCCGGATATAGCCGCGCCGGCGGCCAGGTGATCCCAGTTGTTGGCGGCTACATTGGTGGAACCCATGGCCGCAATTATAATGGGCAGGTTGAGTTTCAAGTCAGCATTCGCCCCCACGGCAGTTTCCAGGCTGACTGCCGGGAAAATAGCCCTGTCGGGGTCAGCTTCAATGCCGTGCGCCCCCACGGCAGTACCGAGGATGTTGAAGTGGGAATAATCCACGGGGTAATCCTTCTGAGAAGCAGAGGTGGTTTTGCCAAAAGGTTGGGGATAGAGCACTTCCTTGCCCCGT
>NZ_JBNATZ010000068.1:0-10936 GCF_049701015.1 Desulfofundulus sp. | reverse complement strand
ATCAGGGGCATCACCCCCCATCCAGAGGCGTAGAACCTGCCCCCGGCGGGACGCCCGCACCCCGCGGGGAAGTTCTACCACCCTGCCCCCGGCAGCAGTATGCAAAAGAGTCAGCAGCGATTCCACCTGAAGATAGGATAAATCTCCCCCGGAACCCGTAAGGTGACACCAGGCCCGGCGCAACACGCGGCGCACCAGGGCCAGGGGGGTAGAGAGGAGTTCGGGAACAGCCAATAAGAGGTGGTGTTCCCCTTCTACTTTTAATACCCGCCCGTACAGGAGGGCGGCCTGTTCTTCCAGGTAATCGTTTTCTTCCCGGCAGATATGTCCCAGATGGACGAGGGCGTCAACCAGCCGGGGGTTATATTCGGTCTCCAGTTGGGGAATTAATTCCAGGCGAATGCGGTTACGGGTGTAAATCGTTTTTTTGTTGGAAGCATCCTCCCGCACGGGCAGGGAATGCTCCTGGCAATAACGCTCGATCTCGCGCCTGCGGGTATCCAGCAGGGGACGGATATACATGCCGCGAACAGGGGGTATGCCCTTTAAACCGGCCGGCCCCGTGCCGCGCAAGAAATTGAACAGAATGGTTTCGGCCTGATCGTCTGCGTGATGCCCCAGGGCCACCCGGGAAGCCCCTGTTCGCCGGGCTACTTCTTCGAAAAAGCGGTATCGCACCCGGCGGGCTGCATCCTGGGCTGAAAGGCCCGTACGTTCCCGGTAAGCGGGCACATCGAATTCTTCCAGGTACACCGGCAAGCCCAGGTCTTTCGCCAATTCTTCAACCAGACGGGCATCCGCCCGCGCTTCTTCACCGCGAAACATGTGGTTTAAATGCGCCACGGCCAGGGAAATGTGCAGCTCACCTTTCATACGCCAGAGCAAATGCAAAAGGGCCACCGAATCGGGGCCGCCGGAAACCCCGACCAGCACCCTGTCTCCGGGAGCGATCATGTGAAATCTGTCGATAAATGAGCGCACATCCTGTTCCAAACCCATCACGCGGCACTCCCAATACGCTTCCGAAATACTACAATTCCACAAATAATATGTTTTTCCTTCCCGGTGGCAAAAAATGTGTTATCCCGGCCACACTAAAAAAAGCCCTCTCAAGAGGGCATTGCCTGCTCCACGCGGGCCACCAGTACGGTCATATCATCGGCATTCTGCCTTTCCCCACCCGACCCCGTCTGGGCCAGTTTGAGCAGCAGTTCGGCCATCTCCTGGGGGCTGAAATCGCTTATTTCCTGGAGCACGCCGATGATCCAGTCCTCTTTGTCCCCCGAACCCCGGTAAGAATCGATAATGCCGTCACTGACCATGACAAGGACATCCCCTTCCACAAGGCTTTTAGAGACAGAAGCCACGTCAATGTCCTTGATAATACCCACCGGCAGGGAGCTGGCACGGACCATGCTCACCCGTCTGTTTCGAACCAGAAAAGTGGGTGGAGCTCCGATCTTGACAAAATCGGCCTGACCCTCGTAAAGATCCAGTACGGTCATATCAAGGGTGGCAAACGTTTCCCCCGGGGAACGGAGGATCATGATGGAATTAACGGTCTTGACGGCCAGGTTGCGGTCCAGCCCTGTTTCCAGGAGCCTGCTCAAAAGGGAGACGGCCGTACTGCTTTCCAGTGCCGCCTCTGAACCGCTGCCCATACCATCGCTTAAGACCAGGGCAAATTTACCTTCTCTCAAGGAAAGGAAGGCATAGCTGTCTCCGGAGACGGAGCTGCCATTTTTGCCTATCCCGGCCACCCCTATCTTAAGGGCGAATTTCAGCCCGCTGTAGAGGCGGAAAGTACACCACTGGTCAGGCTTAAAAACGGGACACCGGCTGAAGGGCAGGGCAAAGGGTTCCCCCATCAACCGTGATATCAGGGCGGCCAGTTCCCTGCACTCGAGCTGCTGCCCGCAGGTACTGCGGGTAATCATGACCTCTGTTTTGCCATCACCCTGGCGCTGGACCCGCACATCAGCCACCGGGACCCCCGCCTGCTTGAGCTTCTCTTTCAGCAGCTGCTCGTCACCTGTCAGAGTCTGAACCTCAAATTCCAGTTCTGAAGAGAGGTTTTCAATAATCTGGGCCACGCCCTTCAATTGTTCGGAAACAATCTCCCTGCTCTCGTCCAGTCTTTTCAACCAGTAGCGGTTGAGTTTATAGGTTTCATACAGGCAGGTGACGGTAATGGCCAGTTCCTTCGGGCGTGAGCAGCGCCTTTTAAACGTATCCGGCAGGTCTGCAGCGCCAACCTGCCCGTACATTTCGACCAGTGTGAAGAGGTCCAGCAGGCTCTGGTAGGTACGAAAAAACTCCCATTCCCAGCAGGTGCGGTATAAACCGCACCCCTGGCACACCCTGTCCGCAATCTGGTTAAATAGAGATTGGAGGTAGGGTTCTTCATGTTCCCGGGGGGCCGTGGCAGAGCTTTGATTAAAACTGCGGGAAAGCTCGTCGAAAACCAGGGACCAGTTGCGCATACGGCCGGCCACTACAGACTGTACCCGGTCCGCAGCGGGTGCCGTGCCCTGCACCCTCAAAACCACGGGGAAAAGGGATTTATTCAACGTACCGATGTAGCGGCCCGGGATGAGCAGGAAAAGCAACACAGCCAGGGCCGTTTCACCCATCACCGCAGTCAGATCCCCAAAGTCTGTCAGATAAACTGACAGAATTACATTGCTGAGAAGAAAGCCCAGAGCGACCCCAGGCCTGCCAAAACCCCGGCACAACCCGGCCAGCAACCCCGCAAAGGAGTAACCGCCAATCATGGCCGGAACCGCGGTATAAACCAGCCCCGGAAGGATGCCCACCACCGCCCCCACGGCGGCACCCAGCCCCACACCTCCTGAAAGAGCGGCCAGCAAAATAATCAGCCGGCTCAGGAGCCCTTTCAAAGTAAAGACGGATACATGCAGATCACCCGTGCCGGCCACCACCGCCACCAGCAGCACCAGCATGGAGAACAACTCTTCTCCCGAGAGAGAGGCCAGGCCGGTAAGCTTGTCCAGAACGGGCAGACCCGCAAGAAAAACCAGCGTCAAAAGAGCGGCCAACCCGCCTTCAAAAAAAACGGTGATGTACTGGTACGGGGAGGGCCCGCTAAAGGCCAGCACACATGCTTTGATGACCACGGTCAGGGAAAAAACGGCAGCCGCCACCACCAGCTGCGCCCTGTTAATCCCTAAAGGCAAGGCCTGCACCAGGAACCAGGTAAGCACCACGACACCCAGTGCCCCCACCAGGGAGGGGCCGGATCTGACAGTGGCCAGGCCGACACCCGTCCCTAAAAGGGCAGCCGGCCCGGCCGCGGGAAAGGTCCGGGTTGCAGCAGCCACAAAGGCGGCTGCGCAGGGCACAATCTCACCCAGCAGCACGGCCCGACCCAAAAAAAAGCCGGCCATTAATAAAAGGAATCCTTCGCGGTTCAGGAGCGTTGCCCCTGAGGCCCTGTAAAAAAACCGCCAGTGCTTTCTTTTTTTCGGCAAACGTTTTTTTTCCTTGCCCTGTCGCGCCCGCTGGTAGGGATAGACGTTGATTTCTCCCGACACAAATGCCACCCCTTATTCATCCCTTGACTTAAAATTATAGTACAGGGGTGGAGCAATTTTTGTCATCATTGGTAAATAACAGCACTTTTTATTTCGACACCGGACGCGGCCTGAATGGCAAGTCCGTACATGATGTCGGCTTCACTCACCTGAAGGGAAGGCATACCCAGTTCCAGCATCACCAGCCGTACGATGCGGACCCCGGCTGTAATAATATCGGCCCTCTCCGGTTGCAGCCCGGGCAGTCTGCGCCGTTCCTCGAGCGTGCACCGGGAAAGGATGTCCACCAGATTTTCCACATCCGCCCGGGAAAGCACGAAACCGTGTACCCTCCCCGGGTCATAAACCTCCAGTTTTTGCACCATGGCCGCACATGTGGTAACCGTACCCCCAACCCCCACCAGGTGTCGGGGAGAGCTGAGACGAATCCGGGCAAGCGTGGGTGAGAGGAGCCGGCTGATGGCGGCATCATCGTGTCCTCCTTCAGTCATCCTCACCGCTCCTGCCTTGACGCTGCGGCAAAAAAGAGTATCTTCCTGTTGCCAGATAAATTCGGTACTCCCGCCACCAACATCCATAACCACCAGCCCCTTTGCATCCACTTCAAGCCCGCCCCGTACCCCAAGATAACTCAGGTAGGCCTCCTCCTCCCCGGAAAGAACTGTCACTTCCAAACCGGTACGGCGGGCTGCCTGCAGAAAATCCTGCCGGTTCCGGGCATCCCGTACGGCACTGGTAGCCGCAGCCACCGTACGTTCCACCTCCAGGGAGCGTATGCATTCCAGATAACGCTTCAGAGTCTCGCAGGTTCGGGTAATGGCTCTTGCCTGCAGATAACCGGAACCAATTCCTTCCCCCAGCCTGGTGGTCACCAGGTCGAAATGGATCACCCGCTCCACCTTCTCCCGCCGGACCTCGGCAACCAGCAAACGGGTGGAATTTGTACCGATGTCAATAACCGCCACGCGCATCAAAAGACACCTTCCCACCGGTAAAATTAAAAAAGCATTCCCTTGACCGGAATGCTGACAACCAGTTTTCTGCCACTTTAGGAACCGGTTTATACACTAGACAAAACGCCGCCCGGAACCGCGGCCACCCCTCTTGGCATCAAGGCTCCTGCGCAGAGACTGCTGCAACTCTTCGCTCTCTTTAAGGAAGCGGTTAAGCTTTTCCTCAAAGGAAGGCTCAAACCGCCTGCGCCGGGACGGCCTTTCCCCGGAACTCCTCACCTGCCTGATGGAAAGCCCGATTTTTCCACGGGCATCAACAGAGATAACCTTGACCGTAACCCGGTCATGAAGCTTTAAAAAATGGTTGATATCTGTGACATATTCTTCTGCCACTTCAGAAATGTGTACCAGACCGGTTTCACCACCGGGAAGCTGAACAAAGGCCCCGAAGCTAGCAATACCGGTCACCACGCCTTCCAAAACGCTTCCCACTTCTACCGGCATAACCTGCGGTTTGGCCTCCCTTAACATTAAAAAGCCCTGGTTAATTATATGCCTGAAAAAGTATAAGTGTCAAGAAAGATTTTTAAACCGGCCAAAAGCTGCCAGACAAGGAATACTTCAATCCTGCGGCTTCAC
Organism: Desulfofundulus sp.; assembly: GCF_049701015.1. Classification (NCBI taxonomy): domain Bacteria; kingdom Bacillati; phylum Bacillota; class Clostridia; order Eubacteriales; family Peptococcaceae; genus Desulfofundulus; species Desulfofundulus sp. The sequence goes on along the minus strand of NZ_JBNATZ010000068.1, from coordinate 5,790 downwards.
CGGAACAATGCGAGCTTCCCCCGGCTTCACCAGTCCCAGCCGCTCCCTGGCCACCTGTTCTATATAGGCATCCGACTGCACCAGTTTAAGCTGCTGTTTTAGCTCCGCATTTTTCTTCTGCAGTTCGGTTAGCTGGGCCTGGAGCTGCTGAAGGTCCTGCTGCATGGCGTCGAGCCGGTGAAACTGGGTAAAAAAAGAAAGCAGGAGATAACAGAAGAGAACGGCCACCATCAAGCCGGGCAGCCGGTTTTTATTGAAACGCAGACGCCGGCGCCCGCTACCCGGACGCAAACCTGACGTAAAGGATTCTCCTTTCTGAAAGTAAAAGACCATTTTCCGGTACATCCCCTTCACCGGAACCGGCCGGTTGCCACCCGGAGCGAGTAGCCAGGTTCGAGATTGGCTCCTTGAATCGTTATTTTCTACGTTGAATAAGAAATTCCTTTCAGGCAGGATAAAAAAGATTATATCCGCCTTTTATATACCGCCTCCATTCAGACATTCAAACCTGCTGGCTGCACCGCGCCGTAATCTGCCGGAAGCGGCTGGGAGGCATCCCCATAGCGCGGCTGAAAACGCGACTGAAATAGTTGGGGTCGGGGTACCCCACCTGCCGACCGACTTCTCCCACGGGCAGGTCCGTCTCGGCCAGCAACTTTTTAGCCTTTTCAATGCGCAGGCGCAACACATATTCCGAAAAGGTACAGCCCACCTGTTCTTTAAAAGCCCTGCTGAAATAATCAGGACTCAGGAAAATTATCCGGGAAAGATCGGTAAGAGAAATTTCCCTTTGATAATTTTCTTGAATATAACTCAAGGCCTTTTTAACCGCACTGTTCACCATGGCACCGGCCTGACCGGCAGCCGGGTTGTTACCCGATAGCGCCAGTTCTGCCATCCACTCTTCCAGTTCTTCTATTGAGAGGCAGAGGGAAAGCCGGCGGGCGAATTTGTTATAGACATGCACAATTTCTTCCTTCTGCTCCCCGTAGCTGCCCATACTGCGCGAGAATGCCACAAGCACAGCCATCAGCCGGGCTTTAATCAGGTGGAGGTCGGTATCCCGGCCGTCGAATACAGAAACCAGAAATTCTCGAAATGTCTTTTTAGCCTTTTCCGCATCGCCGCTGCGCAGGACTTCTACCAATTCCCTTTCTTTGGCCGCGTAAACAACCTCATCCTGACCACTTTTATGCTCCAGTTCGTCCACATGCACTACCCGCTCGGGCCCCAGGTAAAACATGCCGAGATGGGCCGCGGTTTGGGCCTCCCAGGCTGCATGGGGCAACTGGCTTATATCCTCACAAAAACGGGAGAGTCCAACAGTTACCCCCAGGGAAAGCTGATCGGCGGCAGCTTCAATAATTTCGCCCGCCAGCTGGCGGAGACGATGTTCCTGATCCGGCCCCTGGTTCCCCCACAGGCCTATCAACATACGGTCACTTATCGGCAGGCATAACCCCCAGGGGTGCCGGGTCAAAGCATCTTCCACCAGCCGCTGCAATTGATAGCGGAGCAACTCGAACCGGGCCAGGGAGGCAGGACTACCCTCAAGCCGGTTTTCCATGTACACACCGAAAGCGACGCGGGGTAAAACTTCCAGGCGCACCAGCCGGGCCTGTTGTTCCACGGCAGCCCGTTCTTCCCACAAACCCCAGATAAGGCCCAAACCAAGGTTGAGCCGCAGCCAGGGGAGAGCCTCCGCCAGTTGTTCCTGCAACTTTTTGTGTTCACTCTGCTCTTCGCGCTCCCGCAGAAGCTGGACCCGCGTATTTTTCAACACGTCGACCAGTTCCTGGGAGCGAATGGGTTTGAGCAGGAAATCCACCACACCGATGCGCAGGGCCTCCTGGACATAATCAAACTCGTTATAAGCAGTGAGGAAAATAATAGCACTTGCAGGTAAAATTTTTCTTATTTCCCTTGCGGCAGTCAACCCGTCCATACCGGGCATCTTAATGTCCAGCAAGATGATGTCCGGCCGCAGCTCCTCAGCCAGCTGCACGGCCTGGCGGCCGTTGCGCGCTTCACCCACCACTTTGATTGGTTCTTCCGCCCTTTCAAGAATCAGGCGGATGGCCTGCCTTTCCAGATGCTCATCGTCTACAACCAGAAGTTTCATTTCATTCGCATTGTTCATGAGAATCCCCTTCCGGAACCATTAACTCTTTTGACTCTTTAATGGGATCCAAACTTTCACTGTCGTCCCTTCTCCCGGCGAACTGAAGATTTCCAGGCCGTATTGCTCGCCGAAGCAGTGCCGCAACCTCTGGTGCACGTTGGTCAAACCGAGGCCGGTGGTATGTCCCCGGCCGGACCGGTTGCCTTCCAGGACCTGGCTTGCGACCCCCGGTTCCATCCCCAGCCCCGTATCGCGAACTTCTATGCACACCCTTTCTCCAAAACACCGGGCGTCAATATAAATGGTCCCCCCGTCCTCTTTGAGCTCCAGACCGTGCACGATGGCGTTCTCGACCAGCGGCTGCAGCGTCATCAGGGGAATCAAGGCGTTCAACGCTTCGGGTTCGGCGTGAATTTCAACTTTAATATGATTCCCGTACCGTGTTTTCTGGATGAACAAGTAGTTAGTAATATGTTCCAGCTCCTCACGGAGGGAAACCATCTGGTCTATCTTGCGCAGGGTGTAGCGGAGCAGCCCGGACAGCGCATGGATCAATTCTTCGGTCTGGGAAGCCCCTTCAATCATGGCCAGCCGGCAGGCGGCATTCAGCGTATTAAACAGGAAGTGGGGGTTAACCTGGGACTGCAGGGCACGCAGTTCCAGCTGGTGCATCACCCGTTCCATATCGGCCTTTTCCTTAAGCTGCCGGGTGAGACGCTGGCTGGTAATGCGTGATACGCTCATCTCGACGATATAATTGGCCACGATTTGCAATAGTTCTCCGGCAGCCCGGATTTTTTCCTCCGTAACCACCTCTATTTTGTACAGCGCGGCACACATTTTTTCTTCATTCAGCCCGTACTGGCGGGCCACCTGCCGGACCTGCTTAATCTGCTCTTCCTGGGGCCTCTCCAGCAATACCTGCCCGCAAAGGACCGCTCCCCAGTAAACGCCGTCCACTATTAGAGGCGCCGCCATATCGATCAAACTACAGTGGCACTGGTGCAGGCTGAGGCTTTTCCACTTGGCCGCCGCCTCGCCGACGCGCCGGTCCGACTCGTAACACCCTTTCTCACCAACCGGCGAGGAACGCACCAGCCGGCAGAACTCGGTGAAATTACTGGGCCTGGTGATGGGTGTCCCATCCACGTCCACCACGATGGCCGCCACACCCGTGGCCCTGGCAAACTTATCCACAACCTCCTGCAGCAGAGGCACTGCGACCAATTCCCTCAGGTAACCGTGCACCGGCAGGCCATAAACGTATTCAGCCATCCGGAACCCCTTCTTTCGTCTATTGAGTATGATGTTCACTTATTTTGCTCAACAATTAAATTATTAAACAGTGTTCCAATATAGTCAACGGAAAGAGCTGTCAGTAGATTATGTAAAAAGCCTTCAGTGGACTCATTTCCCGCTGAAGGCTTAAGAAGTCTTCGGATCTACTATTTAAATTATCCTTGGAATTAAATTATCCTTCTTGAGCTGCGGAATCCTTTTTACCCTGTTTGGTGAACAAATTGGGTAGTATAGCGGAAATGTATCCCAGTACTATCCCGATCACGAGCGGAATTATCGTCGGCCAGAACTTGGCACCAGTGCCAAAGAATGCTGCACAGCACGCAAATTGTGCCGGCACGAAAGCAAAAATATCAATTGGGGCAAGCATAACCATGATGAAGGCAATAATCGTTACTCCAACAGCAACCCCCACCGCGGGGCCACCAAGGTAAGGAGCACATACCACTGCTAAATAACCCAGAATTACACCACAAACCGCCGGGAAAAACACCTTTTTAACCGACTCTGCATTACCCCCGGAAGCAAAAAACAGTGCCCAACCTACAAAAGCAGGCCAGGTAAGAAGATTAAATTGGCCAGAAAAATATGTCCAAATCCCTGCCAGAACTGCTATACTTAAAGCAAGGGGGAAAAATTGCATCTTTAATTTACCTCCTGTATTTTGGTGGAGCCGGAGCGAAAATTCGCTCCGGCTTTTCTCTTGGTGATTTTACAGGTTAATTATCGTTTTGCGAGATAAGCTTTTCCAATGGCATCTGCACCATAGATTGCGTTGTAGACCATTTGTGGTGTTACAGGGAAAGGCATATTGTGAACCATCATACCGGGTTCGCATACCTTTTCAGCTACGCGCATAATCTTTTCAGGGGTGGGATCTGTAACCCCTATCTGCGCCAGAGTTACAGGAAGCCCGACCCTGGTACAAAAATCCAGTACCTCATTGATTTCCGCCCATGAACGGTCTTCCAATACCAGGTGGGCCAGGGTACCGAAGGCAACTTTTTCTCCATGATAGCTATGGTGGGTTTCTTCCAGCACTGTTAATCCATCATGAATAGCATGAGCTGCTGCAAGACCAGAGCTTTCAAAACCAATACCGCTAAGCAGCGTGTTGGCTTCTACTATCTTTTCAACTGCGGGTGTGGCCACTCCTCTTTCCACAGCAAGCTTAGCAGCCTCTCCATATTCTAGCAGGATATCATAACAGAGCCGTGCCAGGTTTAAGGCAGTAACGGTAGTATAGCCACCCGGAATATTCTTTGCTGCAGCTTTAGCACATGAATCGGCTTCAAACCAGGTTGCAAGAGCATCTCCCATACCAGAAACCAGGAAGCGTACCGGAGCTTTCGCAATAATGGCAGTATCGACAACCAGCAAATTGGGGTTTTGGGGTAGGATAAAGTAACGATCAAAGACACCTTCCTCTGTGTAAATAACCGCAAGAGCGCTACATGGAGCATCTGTAGCAGCAATAGTAGGAACGATAACCACCGGTTTATTCATTAAGCATGCAACTGCTTTGCCTGCATCAATGACTTTACCGCCACCTACAGCAACTATGAAATCTGCCCCCGCTGCTGTAGCTGCAGCTTTAAGTCTCTCTATTTCACTATCGCAACACTCTCCCCGAAATACTTCAAATACAGAATCTACATTGTGTTCTTTTAAACTTTTTTCAATATCTCCACGAGTCTCTTTTAGGGCAGTTTTTCCTCCAGTTATGAAAGCTTTTTGCCCGAAATTTTTCGCCTGCTCACCCAGGGAATGAATCGCCCCGGGACCCTGTACATAGCGACTGGGAGAAATAAGAATTTTAATACTCATATTTTCTTCCTCCTCATGATAATTAATTGAATTTTTAGTTTTGGGGATCAGTGTTGTCAAGAGCGTCAGTACCGGATATGACAGGTTGACTCTGCATGCAAACAGTTACAAACAATGAATCTCTCCCTTATTACCTGTTTAATCCCCCCTTGTATTTTTTACCGGTGCACGGTTAATCTCAACTGGCGACTTTTTCTTCCTTACCTGCCGGTCCCACCCCCTCGTATTGATAAGACCTCGGTGCTTCCTCTCCCCTCAGGACTCTCAGTACACCCTCGGCCAGGGCAGCCATCTCGTCCTCGCCGGGAAAAACAAGCACCGGGGCGATAAATTCCACCCGTTTTTTGATCTCTTCCACCGCACGCCGGCTGTGTGCCAGTCCGCCCGTCAGCACAACGGCATCGACCTGGCCCGAAAGTACCGCCGCACAGGCTCCAATCTCACGCGCCACCTGGTAACACAGCGCTGTAAACAGGAGGTCTGCTTCTGCGTCCCCTGCAGCAGCCCGTTCTTCCACCTCCCGGGCACTGTTGGTCCCCAGG
>NZ_JBNATZ010000067.1:0-11142 GCF_049701015.1 Desulfofundulus sp. | reverse complement strand
GGGAGCTACCGGGACAGTCGTGGGTTTCGTGACCGGACTGGGAGAATTGCTGGGTTACGGCGTACGGCTGTTTTCCGGTTATCTAAGTGACCGTACGGGGAAATACTGGCCGATTACAATACTGGGTTATTTTCTCAACCTCCTGGCGGTTCCTTTCCTGGCCCTGGCAGGTAACTGGCAGCTGGCAGCAGGTTTGATGATTGCGGAAAGAGTGGGCAAGGCCATCCGTACTCCTGCCCGTGATGCCATGCTTTCTCATGCCACTTCGGAAGTTGGGAGAGGACGGGGATTTGGCCTCCACGAAGCTCTCGATCAAATTGGCGCCATTACCGGTCCTTTAATTGTGGCCCTGGTACTACACTTTTTAAAAGGCAATTATAAAGCAGGATTTGCCGTCTTAGTGGTACCGGCTTCCGTAGCGTTAATAATCCTCATCGCTGCCAGGATTTTATATCCGGTCCCACGAGAGCTGGAGGCGGCTCCCATCATGGTAGGAGGTAAAGGTTTACCGGCAAAATTCTGGCTCTACCTGGCTGCCGCTGCCCTCATAGCGGCCGGCTATGTTGATTATCCTTTAATTGCCTTCCACCTGGGTAAGACTTCTCCGATTTCCCCAGGCTGGATTCCAGTACTTTACGCTATAGCAATGGCAGCCGATGCCCTGGCAGCTTTAATTTTTGGATACCTGTTTGACCGTACCGGGATCAGAATTCTCGTCATAGCTGCACTGATCTCATCTTTATGCGCACCCTTAGTGTTCTTTGGGAGCTTCATAATGGTTGTAACAGGGATGGTCATCTGGGGTATTGGCATGGGGGCACAGGAATCCGTTTTAAGGGCAGCCATTGCCGGTATGGTTCCCCCCGATAAGCGGGGGACTGCTTACGGGGTGTTCAATACCGGGTACGGCCTGTTCTGGTTCCTGGGCAGCGCCCTGATGGGGATTTTATATGACCTGTCGGTGGGGTATGTAGTGGCATTTTCGGTGATAGTTCAGTTGTTAACAGTACCAGTTATGCTTTGTGTAGCGAAACGCAACAACTTAAAAAATACTGCCCAATAACCATTTGGGCTGCGGTTGTCCCTTTAAAGAGAAGACCGCTTGATCTGGCCATGATGTTCCTGCCGCCTCCTTCTCCGGGCCTCCCGGCCGCCGCGAGAACCCGACATTCCAGACAGGACCACCGCTGCAGCCAGGTTGCGTCTCGAAAGCAGGGGACATTGCAGGGGCGGCAGCCCGTAGAAGGTGTAAAAATGCCCGGCGCTTTTTGTTCAGCACCGGGCTTTTTTGCTTACGCCACAGGCGCGGTGAATTGTTACCCTGCCGACCCCGGCCAGGCAATTAACGATACTTACGCCGTCTGGCCGCTTCGGATTTTTTCTTGCGCCGCACACTGGGTTTTTCATAATGCTCATGCCGTCTTGCTTCAGCTAAAACGCCGGCTTTCTGACAGGAACGCTTGAAGCGACGGAGGGCACTATCCAGCGTCTCATTCTTACCAACACGTACTTCTGGCACTGCTCTTTTCCCTCCCTCCGCCAGGCTGTAAGGCTGTTCATGTATCGCAAAAACCTCCAACCCGAAATTGCAAATACCCTGTTATTATAGCCCGCCTTCCAAAGTTACGTCAACTAACCCGGTGGCCACTGCAGCGCTCTACCCCCCAGCAAATGATAATGAATATGGAAGATCAGCTGGCCCGCATCCTCCTTACAGTTGCTGACCAACCGAAACCCTTTCTCTTCCAGGTTCAACTGCCGGGCAACCCGGGCTGCCGCCAGCTGAACACGGCCTATGACAGCGATGTCTTCATCCGTCAGGTCAAAAAAAGTCGGTATATGTTTTTTGGGAATGAGCAAGAGGTGGACGGGAGCGGCCGGGTGGATATCTTTAAAGGCCATCACATGTTCATCTTCATAAACTATCTCCGCGGGGATCTCCCTGTTTGCGATTTTGCAGAAAATGCAATCCTTCACCATGCCACCTCCCTCCCGCACATAGTGACAACGATATTTTATTCAACATTAAAAGAATTAAATCCTTCCGGTTTCAACTAAATTATCATGCCTTTTAAGTCCGTACCTTCCATGCCTCCAACCCGCACCGTTACCAGCTCACCGACAGGATTATTCCGGGCCGGGAAGATTACCCGCAGGTAATTATCGGTAAGACCGGCGAAGTAGCCATCTTTTTCCTGTAACCCCTCTTCCACAAGCACCTGTACCTGCCGCCCAATATGCCCGGCGGCAAAGGAGCGGGCGAGTTCATCTCCCAGGGCGATCAGCCGTCGGCTCCGGGCTTCTTTGACCGGAGCACTTATCTGGTCGGGGAAGGATGCGGCAGCCGTACCCTGGCGGGGGGAATATTTGAAAACATGCAGGCGGGCAAAAGCCATCTCGCGCACGAAATTAAAGGTGCTTTCAAACTGGTCGTCAGTTTCCCCGGGGAAACCGACAATAATATCGGTAGTGATTGCTATACCGGGTATACGCTCTCTCAACCTCCGGACCAGCCCGCGGAACCACCCCGTGGTATAGTGACGGCGCATACGGGCCAGCACCGTATCGTCGCCACTTTGCAGGGGGATATGCAGGTGGCGGCAGACATTGGTTCTTTCAGCCATTATGTCTACCAGTTCATCCGTAATGTCCACCGGTTCCACTGAACTGAGGCGCAGGCGTACCAGACCCGGAATTTCAGTCAAGCGTTCAACTAGGCCGGCCAGGTCCAGGCCGCCGGGCCGGTCCTGGCCGTAGGCCCCTATATGAATGCCGGTGAGCACCAGTTCTTTAAAGCCGCTGGCCACCAGCCTGCCGGCTTCGGTCAGGACATTTTCGGGATCCCTGCTGCGCAAGGGGCCTCGGGCGTAGGGAATAATGCAGTAGGCGCAATAATTATTGCAGCCTTCCTGGATTTTTAAAAATGCTCGAATGCGGGAAGGCAGTGCCGGTACGGGCAGTTCCTCGTAATCCCGGTCAGCAAAAACGTCCCGCACCACGGCCACCGGCCCTTCCGTACGGCTTTCCAGTTCCTCCACCAGATCTACAATGCGGGATTTGTCCCTCGTGCCCACCACCAGGTCCACACCTGGTATGGAGAGCACCTCTTCCGGCGAAATCTGGGCGTAACAGCCGGTTACCACCACGCGGGCATGAGGGTTGCTTCGCGTTGCCCGCCGGATGAGCTGCCTCGACTTCCGGTCCCCCAGGTGGGTAACCGTACAGGTGTTGATGACATAGATATCCGCCGGTTCGCTGAAGTCCACCACTTTATAGCCCCTCTCCCGGAACAGGGTGGCCAGGGCCGCCGATTCATATTGGTTGACCTTGCACCCCAGGGTGGCCAGGGCTACAGTCCTGGGCACTGTCCTTTCACCCCCTGCTGCTGATTTCACCGGCCTTTACCCGCGCCGGATGTCCACCGAGGTCCCCCAGCTCATAAAGAACCATGGTGACTGCCGCCAGTCCCGCCGTTTCCGTACGCAGGATGCGCGGCCCCAGGGTAACGGAGAGCACGCCCTTTTCTCTGGCCATGGCAACTTCCCCGGAAGTAAACCCGCCCTCGGGACCGATAAAGACAAACACTTCCCTGCAGGACCGCCCTCTGAGGACCCTTTTCAGGGTCAGCTCCCGTTCTTCTTCCCAGGGCATCAGGGCCAGAGCACCGGGGGAAATGAGGTCGAGCACTGCCGACAGGTCCATAACCTCGGTAACCCGGGGCACTATCGCCCGGCGGGACTGCTTGGCCGCTTCCATCGCAATCCGCTGCCAGCGCTGCTGGCGTTCCCTGGCCTTTAATGGGTTGAGCCGGACCACAGAACGGTGACAGGCTAGAGGAATCACACGGGATACGCCCAGTTCGGTACTCTTTTGTATAATTATGTCCATTTTTTCGCCCCTGGCAAGCCCCTGAACCAGGGTCACCATGAGGGGAGCTTCTCCCCCGGGGATGAATTTCTCCAGGACAACCCCTTCCACTGTATGACCGGCGGTACGTGTCAACCTCACCCGGTACCCCATGCCCTGCCCATCCATAACCGTTATCAGGTCCCCGGGGCCCAGGCGCAGGACCCGGGAAATATGCACCACATCCGGTCCGGTGATGGTCACCCGGTCCCCGGTTATCTGTTCCGGGGGGACAAAGAAATAACCTATGGCCGGCACCCCCCACGGGCCAGCAGGGCGTGCCAGTCGCCACTGCAGCGCCGGTCAATGATCTCAAAACCGTGCGTATGAAGCGTACGGACGACATCTTGTTCCCGTCCCTCGATGATACCAGAAGCAATAAAAAGGCCGGCAGGCTTTAGAATATCCCGCACCTGGGTAACCAGGCGCATAATCACATCGGCCACGATATTGGCCACCACCACATCCACGGGGCCTTCAACTCCTGCCAGCAGATCGCCGCGCATGACCTCCACCAGGTCCTTGACCCGGTTTTGTTCCACATTCCGCCTGGCAGCCTCCACGGCCACCGGGTCGTTGTCCACCGCTACCACGCGGCTGGCACCCAGCAGGGCGGCAGCAATGGCCAGGATCCCCGAACCGGTGCCTGCATCCACCACTACTTCCCCGCCGGCCAGGATATCCTCCAGCAAGGCCAGACAAAGGCGCGTGCTGGGGTGGGTGCCGCAGCCAAAAGCCATTCCCGGGTCCATTTCTATCACCACCTGTCCCGGCAGGGGCCTGTATTCTTCCCAGGCAGGTTTCACCACCAGTTTTCTGCCCACGCAAACAGGTCTATAGTAGACCTTCCAGGAATTGGCCCAATCCTCTTCCCTGATCTCTCTGGTGTTTATGATAAAGACATCCCGACCTTCCACAAGAGCAAGCCGTTCTTTCAGGGCAGCCAGATGGGCGCCCAAATTTTCATCCACGGGCAGGTATGCTTTTACAACCGGCTCGCGCGGCAGGGATAGAGGATCCAGGGCCACCTCGTCCTGCGGCCGCTGCAAATATAAAGAAAATAGGGCGGGGTCCTCAATGGCCACCCCGCCGGTACCCAGCTCAATAAAGATATTGCTTACCGCCTCCACCCACTCGGGAGGCGTAGTAACAGCAATTTCCAGCCAATGCAAGTGGACCGGCCTCCTATTAACCCATAAAGGCATCCCTGACTTTATCAAAGAAACCTTTTTCAACCCCGACCGGATTTTCACCGCTTAACCGGGCGAACTGGCGTAACAGCTTCTTCTGTTCTTCGGTAAGCCTGGTGGGGACCATCACCTTGACCCGTACCAGCTGGTCACCCCGCCCGTACCCGCTCAAATCCGGAATGCCTTTCCCCCGCAGGCGGAAAACGGTACCATGCTGGGTGCCCTCGGGAATACGTACAGTCGCTTTGCCTTCAAGGGTGGGCACTTCCACCTCATCCCCCAGGGCAGCCTGAGCAAAAGAGATGGGGAGTTCCATAATCACATCATTGCCCTCACGCTTAAAGATCTTGTGGGGCCGGACACGGATGTAAATATACAGGTCTCCCGGCGGACCACCCCTCAAACCCGGCTCTCCCTCGCCGGCCACCCGCAACCTCGTCCCATCATCCACACCGGCAGGGATCTTAACGTGGATGGTACGCGTGCGGCGGACCTGCCCGCTCCCGTGACAGCTTGCACACGGCTTTTCGATAATGCGGCCTGCACCACGGCAACGGTCGCAGGTACGCGACTGGATAATACGCCCGAAAGGCGTACTCTGGGCAAATTGAATCTGTCCGGTGCCCCCGCACACGGGACAGGTTACGGGACGGGTCCCGGGAGCGGCGCCGGTACCGCCACAGGTGCTGCAGGGCTCCATGCGCGGCACCCGGATATCCTTCTCCAGGCCAAAGGCAGCCTCTTTAAAGGAAATTTCCAGATCCACCCGGATATCCTCGCCTTTTTCTGGACCGCGCCTGTGCCGGGTCGACCCGCCAAAAAACATGTCGAAGATATCCCCAAGGCCTCCAAAATCGGTACCAAAGCCGCCAAAACCGCCAAACCCCTCGAACCCGCCGAATCCTTGATTACCGGTGGCGGCATGGCCAAAGCGGTCATACTGAGCCCTTTTCTCCGGGTCGCTCAAAACTTCATAGGCTTCATTTATTTCCTTAAATTTGGCCTCCGCATCCTTATCGTTGGGATTGGCGTCGGGGTGGTACTGCCGGGCCAGTTTGCGGTAGGCTTTTTTTATTTCTTCCTGCGTGGCTTCCCGGGATACTCCCAGGATTTCGTAGTAGTCACGCTTTGCCATGGCGTTACCACCACCTGACTGTACCTTACTTATATTGCCAGACGGCTCCTCACAACAACGCAAACCTGGCCGGTAGTCGCTTTCGATGAACTACCGGCCAGAGAGCCCAAATTGCGACGCAAAACGCATCCGCCAGTATTATACAACATTTTGACGTCTAATGCCAATTACTTCTGATCGTCTTTGACCTCGTAATCGGCATCGACCACTTTTTCGCCGCCGGAAGCAGAAGTGCCGCTGCCACCGGCCTGGGCCTGCTGTGCATGCTGCTGGTAGAGGAGAGCTGACAATTCATAAAGGGGCTTCGTCAGCTCATCGATGCGGGACTTGATAAGCTGCATGTCCTTGCCGCCCAGGGCATCTCTCAGCTTCTCGACGGCCTTTTTCACTTCTTCCACTTTGGCCCTGTCAGCCCTGTCCCCCAGGTCTTTAATGGTCTTTTCAGCCTGGTAAATCATGCTGTCAGCCTGGTTCCGCAGTTCCGCCTCTTCTTTACGCCTGCGGTCTTCCTCGGCATGTCTTTCCGCATCCTTCACCATGCGCTGGATTTCTTCCTCCGACAGCCGGGAGGTACCGCTTATGGTAATGCTCTGAGCCTTGCCGGTGGCCAGATCCTTGGCGGAGACATGTACAATACCGTTTACGTCAATATCAAACTTAACTTCGATTTGTGGTACTCCCCTCGGCGCAGGTGGAATACCGGTCAGGGTAAACCGCCCCAGGGTCTTGTTGTCCGCCGCCATCGGGCGTTCGCCCTGGAGCACATGGATCTCCACCGTAGTCTGGCCATCGGCGGCGGTGGTGAAGATCTGGCTCTTGGAAGTGGGAATAGTGGTATTCCGTTCAATGATCTTGGTGAAGACGCCGCCCAGGGTTTCAATGCCCAGGGAGAGGGGCGTTACGTCCAGAAGCAGTACATCCTTGACCTCGCCGGCCAGCACTGCAGCCTGGATGGCTGCTCCAATGGCCACACACTCGTCCGGGTTGATCCCCTTGTAGGGCTCCTTGCCCAGGAACTTGCGGATGGCTTCCTGGACCGCCGGGATCCGCGTGGAACCACCCACCAGGATCACCTTGTGGATATCCTTTGGTTCCAGACCCGCATCCGCCAGCGCCTGCCGGGTGGGGCCCATGGTCATCTCCACCAGGTCGGCGGTCAGTTCTTCAAATTTGGCCCTGGTAAGGGTCACATCCAGGTGCTTGGGACCGCTGGCATCGGCGGAAATAAAGGGCAGGTTGATATTGGTGGTTGTAACACTGCTCAGTTCAATTTTAGCCTTTTCCGCAGCCTCCTTCAGCCGCTGCATGGCCATACGGTCGTTGCGCAGGTCAATGCCCGTCTCTTTCTTGAACTGCTCGATCAGCCAGTCCATAATCCGCTGGTCGAAGTCGTCACCGCCCAGGCGGTTGTTCCCGCTTGTAGCCTTCACTTCAAAGACGCCGTCGCCCAGCTCCAGAATGGATACGTCGAAAGTACCTCCACCCAGGTCGAACACCAGGATGGTCTGGTCCTCCTCCTTGTCCAGCCCGTAGGCCAGGGCGGCAGCAGTAGGCTCGTTGATAATACGCAGCACCTCAAGGCCGGCAATACGGCCGGCGTCCTTGGTGGCCTGACGCTGGGAATCGGTAAAATAAGCGGGGACGGTAATGACCGCCTTTTCCACCTTTTCCCCCAGGTAGGCCTCCGCGTCAGCTTTTAGTTTTTGCAGAATCATGGCTGAGATTTCCTCGGGCGTATATTCCTTATCGTCAATCTTTACCCTGTAATTGGTACCCATGTGCCGTTTAATAGACCTGATGGTACGTTCCGGGTTGCTTACGGCCTGGCGCTTGGCCAGCTGGCCGACCAGGCGCTCGCCAGTTTTGGTAAAACCAACCACCGATGGAGTAATACGCTCTCCTTCGGCGTTTGGAATAACGATCACCTCGCCGCCTTCCATAACGGCCATACAGGAGTTGGTAGTACCAAGGTCAATGCCTATAACTTTGCCCATGTTTATTTCCCTCCTTGTTAGACACTGCTGGTCTGGTTGTTATCTGTGTTGTTTTCTTTTTCCTCTTGCTTCTGCTCCTCCGGCCGGGACAAAGCGCGGGCCACCTTCACCATGGCCGGCCGCAACAGCCGGTCCTTGAAATAATAACCCCGGCGCAGCTCCTCCATAACGGTGTTGTCGGGATAAGCATCGGTCTCTTCCTGCATGATTGCCTCGTGTTTGGCCGGATCAAAAGGCTCATTTACCGCTGGTACGGGAGAGAGTCCCTCTCTGGTAAGTATCTCCTTAAACTGGCGGTAGATCATTTCCACCCCCGCCACCACGCGGGCGGGGTCCTCCTCCCGGGCCGCCAGTGCCCGCTCAAAATTGTCCAGCACGGATAAAAGCTCCGTCACCAGAGGCTGGGAAGCATATTTAAACCATTCCTCCCGCTCTCTGTTTACACGGCGCCGGTAGTTTTCAAAATCAGCCTGCATCCTCGCCAGACGCTCGAAATATTCACGGGCCAGGGCCGTTTGTTCGGCCAGGCGCTGTTGCAGCTCCTTAACATCAACTTCCTGTCCGGGTCCACCCTCCTGCTGCTCCTCACCCGCAGGGGTATTCCGGGCATCCTCACGGGATTCCCCCGCCGGCGGACTTTCCTGAGCGTCAGCACCGGAAGGGTTGGTCCCTTCAGTCTCTATATTTTGAGCCTTTATATCAGGAGTTTTTTTCTCTTCCATCTCAGTCACCTCGCCAGTTATACGTCCACGACCTGTTTCGGGTTAACCTCCCTGTCCTCCCGTTTCTTGATTATGGTATCTATCCTTAAAATGGCTTCGGCAATCTCCCCGGCAGCTTTAAACGCGTAAGTTTTCACCAGCACGGGGTCGACGACACCCAGCTCATACATATCCGCCACCTGGCCCGTATCGCAGTCCACGGCCAGGGCATCGTTCCCCGTCTCCACCTGGGCCGCCATGACATCACCAATCTTTTCCAGTGGATTAAATCCTGCATTAGCCACAATCTGGGCCAGGGGGCGCTTTAAGGCTTCCACCACGCAATCAACCCCGTAGACGGTCATGCCTCGCATTGAGGCCCGGAGCTTCTCCACTTCCCGGGCTACGGCCAGCTCCAGAGCCCCTCCTCCGGGGACAACTCCTCCCCTCACAGCCGCCTGTACGGCCGAAGCTGCATCCCTGGCAATACGCTCTCTTTCCCCCACGACCTCAGCCGTAGCGGCCCCCACCAGGACGGTGGCCATAGGCTTTCCGGCACCATCCTGGATCCATACCTGCTCCAGCTTTTCATCATGAAAAACCCGCCGGCAACGGCCGAGACACCGGCTGACCTGTTCCAGGTCCTTCTTCAACCCGGTACGCTTGATCATCCGCGCCCCGGTGTGTTCGGCCACGCGGCGCAGCTCCTTGTTGGCCACTCTCTGTATGACCATGATACCGGCATCGGTAAGCATTTCCTCGGCAACGTCATGGACGCCCCGGTCGACCAGCACAAGCCCTACCTGCATGTTTATGATTTTCTGTATGTTTTCCCGGAACTGGTCCTGCAACTCCAGGTAACGGGCGAAGCCCGCCTCGGTGGCCAGGGCTTCCTCCTCTATTTCCTCCGGCTCCAGAGCATCATCAATTACCAGCACACTCACATCCGTCAGTTCCCGCGGCATCTGGCGGTTCATGGGCTCCTTGTTCACAATCACGCCCATGAATACCTGGTTATCCGCCCCTTCTTCAGCCACAACCGTATCAGAAAAACGAAAAGCCCTGTCCAGGAGTTTTTCCCTGCCAATCATCCTGGCTGCCTGAACCACCAGGGCTGCAATATCCTCGTGACCCCGGCCGGCCACCAGGGCAACCTGATAGATTAACGGGTCATCCAGGTCAGCTACCGACCTGGCCTTTTGCGTCATAACTTCCAGGCCCCTCTTAACTCCCGCCCGGATACCTTCGATAACCCGGGCTACTGGCACTCCCCGGGCCACCTGTTCCACCCCGGCACCAACCATGGCCCCGGCCATTACGGTGGCGGTAGTGGTACCATCACCAATCTCCTCCTGCTGTGCCCTGGCAATATTGATCATCATGCGTGCCGCAGGATGATTGGCTTCCATCATGGTAAGGATGGTTACACCATCATTGGTGATCACCACTTCGCCAAATTTATCCACCAGCATGGTATCCAGGCCTTTCGGCCCCAGGGTACCCTCGACCGCCGAAGCAATGGCGCGAATGGCGTTGGCATTGGTAACCAGAGCCGCCAGCCGCTCATCGACTTCCGTACCCGTGCTGGCCTGTTGTTTGAGACTCAAAACCTGCTCCCCCTTATTTGTCCCCGCCACCCAGGAGATCTTCCAGAGCACGGGAAAGGTTTTTGGTTAAATGCTCCACTACGGTGACCACCCTGGCGTAGTCCATCCGGGTCGGACCCAGGACGCCAATAGAGCCGACGGGCCTCCCCTTTAACCGGTAGGTGGCCACGACCATACTGCAGTTGCTCATCTGCCGGCAGCGGATCTCCCGTCCGATGCGGACGGTAACGCCTTCCTTGCCGACGTCGTCAGCCAACAAATTGCAAAGGAGGCTTTCCTGTTCCAGCAGGCTGAGCAAGGTCTTAACTTTTTCCACATTATGAAATTCGGGTTGGTTCAATATGTTAAGAATACCGCCGAGATATATCCTTTCCTCGGGCTGCCTGCTCAGGCTGTCCTGCAGCAGTTCCATGGCCAGTTCAATAATATGCTTATGCTTGACCAGTTCATAGTAAATTTCCTTCACCAGGGTGAGCTTGATACTGTCCATGGTGCGGCCCTGAAGTTTGGCATTCAGCACCGCCGAGATGGTTTCCAGGTCTTCCGAAGTTATGCCGGCTGGTATATCGATAATCCGGTGGTGTACGGTACCGCTATCCATAATAGCGA
>NZ_JBNATZ010000066.1:7081-11208 GCF_049701015.1 Desulfofundulus sp. | reverse complement strand
GCATACCCAAAGAGCCGGTAAGCTGGGCGGCCTCGTCGCTCAGGATATCGCCGAAGAGGTTCTCCGTCAGCAGTACATCGAACTGCTTCGGGTTGCGCACGAGCTGCATGGCACAGTTGTCCACCAGCATGTGGTTTACTTCCACATCCGGGTATTCACGGGCCATGTCCGTAACCACCTCCCGCCAGAGGCGGGAGCTTTCCAGCACATTGGCCTTATCCACCGAGGTGAGCTTTTTCTTCCTTTTACGGGCCAGTTCAAAGGCCCGGCGGGCCACCCGCCGGATCTCTTCGGTGGTGTAGACCAGGGTCTCCACAACCCGCTGGCCGCCGGGGATTTCCTCCCGCTTTTTCTCCCCGAAATAAAGCCCGCCGGTGAGCTCCCGAACGATTACGATGTCCAGCCCCTCCACTACTTCCGGCTTCAAGGTGGAGGCTTGAGCCAGAGCCGGAAAGACCATGGCCGGGCGCAGGTTGGCGTAGACGTCCAGAGCCCTGCGCAGGGGCAGCAGGGCACCCGCCTCGGGGCGCAGGTGGACGGGGAGGTTATCCCATTTGGGACCTCCGACCGCCCCCAGGAGGACCGCGTCACTGGACCGGCACAGGTCCAGGGTGGCCGGGGGCAGGGGCTGGCCCGTGGCGTCACAGGCTATTCCCCCGATTAAACCTTCCTGGAAACAAAATTCATACCCGAAACGACGTCCGGCGGCGGCCAGTACCCGGGTGGCCTGAGCCATTACCTCCGGGCCGATGCCGTCCCCCGGTAAAACCGCAATCCTGTACATCATCCCTTCAACCTCCGGGCTACATAGTTAATCAGACCCCCGGCGGCGATGATTTCCTGCATGAAGGGCGGTACCGGTGTGGACCTGTACTGCTCATTGCGGGTCAGGTTGGTGATGGTCCCCGATTCCACGTCCACAGCCACTTCGTCACCCTCCTGGATTTTGGCCGCTGCTTCCGGTGACTCGAAAATGGGCAGGCCGATGTTGAAGGCGTTGCGGTAAAAAATGCGGGCGAAGGAAGCGGCAATCACGCAGGAAACCCCGGTCGCCTTGATGGCGATGGGAGCATGCTCCCGGGAGCTGCCGCAGCCGAAGTTTTTCCCGGCTACAATCACGTCCCCCGGCTGCACCCTCCCGGCAAAGGAGGGGTCGGCATCCTCCATGCAGTGGGCCGCCAGCTCACGGGGATCGGAAGTATTCAGGTAGCGGGCCGGAATAATGGCGTCGGTATCTATATCATCACCAAACTTCCATGCCTTTCCACGCAGCTGGTTCATCTACAGCACCTCCTGGGGAGCGGCAATCCGCCCCAAAATGGCCGAGGCAGCGGCTACCGCGGGATTGCTCAGGTAGACTTCACTTTCCGGGTGACCCATCCGGCCCACAAAATTCCGGTTGGTGGTGGCCAGGCAGCGCTCCCCTGCAGCCAGGATACCCATGTGGCCGCCCAGGCAGGGGCCGCAGGTGGGAGTGCTTACGGCCGCGCCGGCCTCTATAAATATTTCGATCAAACCTTCCTTTAAGGCAGTGCGGTAAATTTCCTGGGTCCCCGGGATAACGATCAGGCGCACGCCGGGGTGTACCTTTTTGCCCCGCAGCACCCTGGCAGCCAGGCGAAGGTCCTCCAGCCGGCCGTTGGTGCAGGAACCGATAACCACCTGCTGGATCTCCACCTGCCCTGCCTGGCTGACCGGACGAACATTGGAGGGCAGGTGGGGGAAGGCTACCTGGGGTTCGAGCTTGCTCACGTCAAACTCGTAGACCCGGGCGTACCAGGCACCGGGATCGCTCTGGTACAACCGGTAGGGCCTCCTGGCCCTACCCTTCACGTAGTCGAGGGTAACTTCATCTGGAGGCACAATGCCGTTCTTGGCCCCGGCCTCCACGGCCATGTTGGCCATGGTCAGGCGCCCGTCCATGGACAGGTTCTTTATAACGGGGCCGGTAAATTCCATGGCCTTGTACAGAGCGCCGTCCACGCCGATCTGGCCGATGGTGTAGAGGATTAGATCTTTACCCCCCACCCAGGGCTGGAGCTCTCCATAATAGACGAACTTAATCGATTCGGGAACTTTGAGCCAGATTTCCCCCAGGGCCATGGCCGCCGCCAGGTCGGTGCTGCCCACCCCGGTGGCGAAAGCTCCCAGGGCACCATAGGTACAGGTATGGGAATCGGCCCCGATCACCACGTCCCCCGGGCCCACCAGCCCCTGTTCGGGCAAAAGGCAGTGCTCGATCCCCATGCGCCCGACCTCAAAGTAGTGCGTCAGCTGTTGCTCGCGGGCAAATTCCCTGAGGATTTTAGCCTGCTCGGCCGACTTGATATCCTTGTTCGGTACGAAGTGGTCGGGTACCAGGACCACCCGCTCCGGGTCAAAGACCTTTTCCACACCGGTGCGCCGGAACTCCTTGATGGCTACCGGAGCAGTGATATCGTTTCCTAAAACCAGGTCCACCCGGACATTGATTAGCTGCCCGGGCTCCACCCGGTCGAGGCCGGCATGGGCGGCCAGGATTTTTTCCGTGATGGTCATGGGCATGTTCCTCATTCACCTCGTTACGGCTTTATAATGTTCAATCAACCTGCTGCAGGTACGGCGTTTTTTCGCTATCACTACCCCTACCCAATCCTCTTTTTTACAAGACGCCGCGCTTTTGTCGACTATACAGGGCGGTTCTACTCCACATGCTGGTATTTTGGATCTTTCAACCTCCCGGTCTCCCAGAGGAGCCTGTTGACAGCGTTGACGTAAGCCTTGGCGCTGGCCTCCAGAATATCCGTACTGATGCCCCGTCCCAGGTAGGTCTTGTCACCATTTTCGGAAATCTTCAAAGTAACCTCGCCAATAGCATCCTTACCGGAGGTAACGGCGTTGATTCCCCAGCTTTTGAGCACGCAGGGAATGCCGGTAATCTTGTCGACTGCACGGCAGATGGCATCCACGGGACCGTTACCGCAGGCTGCCTCCTCGAAAAGCTCATCGCCTTTCTTCAACCTGACGGCGGCCGTGGGCATTATGGTCGTACCCGTGGAAATGTGCAGGTACTCCAGGGCATAAGTTACCGGGATCGGGCGCAGCTCTTCCTCCACAATCGCCTCCAGGTCCGCATCGGTGATCTCCTTTTTCTTGTCAGCCAGGAGCTTGAACTGCTGGAAGGCCTTGTTCAGCTCCTCCTCGCTGAGCTCGTACCCCAGCTCAAAAAGCCTCTGCCGGAAGGCGTGCCTCCCCGAGTGCTTGCCCAGTACCAGGTTGCTCTGGCTGATGCCCACCATCACCGGGTTCATGATCTCGTAGGTGGTGCGCTCCTTGAGCACCCCGTCCTGGTGGATGCCCGATTCGTGGGCGAAGGCGTTTTTCCCCACCACCGCCTTGTTGGGCTGTACGGGCATGCCGGTGAGACTGGATACCAGGCGGCTGGTGCGGTAAATTTCTTCCGTGCGGATGTTGGTCTCACAGCCGAACTGGTCCCGCCGGGTGTAGAGGGCCATGACCACCTCTTCCAGGGCGGCGTTTCCCGCCCGCTCGCCGATACCGTTGATAGCCCCTTCCACCTGGTCGGCCCCGGCCATTACCGCCGCCAGGGAATTGGCCACCGCCAGTCCCAGGTCGTCGTGGCAGTGCACGCTCAGGACCACCTTCTCAATACCCGGCACCCGCTGGCGGATGTCCCGTATGAAACGGGCGAATTCCTCGGGTGTGGCGTAACCCACCGTGTCCGGGATGTTCACGACCGTTGCCCCCGCGGCAATGGCCGCCTCCAGCACCCGGCACAGGAAATCCAGCTCGGACCGGGAGGCGTCCTCGGCGGAAAACTCCACATCCGAAACATAACTTCTGGCCCGCCTGACCGCCGCCACAGCAGCTTCTATCACCTGCTCCTCCGTCATGCGCAGCTTGTGGCGCATGTGAATGGGCGAGGTGGCAATAAAAGTGTGAATCCTGGGCTGTTCCGCTTCCTTAACGGCCTCCCAGGCCTGGTCGATGTCCTGGAAATTAGCCCGGGCCAGGGCCGCCACGGTTACCCCCCGCACCTCCCGGGCAATGGTCTTAACCGCCTCGTAATCCCCCGGGGAAGTGATGGGGAACCCCGCCTCAATCACGTCCACGCCCAGCCTGGCCAG
>NZ_JBNATZ010000066.1:0-7071 GCF_049701015.1 Desulfofundulus sp. | reverse complement strand
CTGGCGATCTGCAGTTTCTCCACCACGTTCAGGCTTACCCCCGGGGATTGCTCCCCATCCCTCAAAGTAGTATCAAATATATACACACGCCGGGTCATAAAAGCCCTCCTTAATCAAAGTGGAATCAACATTCAAAGGTTTCGTCAATTCCACGTCCGCTGGGAACCATGGGCAAAACCTTTTCCTGTGGACTTACCAGGCAATTAACCAGCACTGGACCGGGTTCGTTCAGTACCTCGGGGATGACCTTTTGCGCCTCTTCTTCTGTTTCAATACTGTAGCCCTTGATACCATAGGCCCTGGCCAGGGTGAGGAAATCGGGATGGAACTTGAAGTCCACGGCCATGTAACGGCCCTCGCAGTAATATTCCTGGAGCTGGCGCACCATGCCCAGGGTCCGGTTGTTGATCATGAATATTTTTATGGGCAGCTCCTGCTCCCGTACCGTTGCGAGCTCCTGCATGGTCATCTGGAAACTGCCGTCCCCGGTGACCAGGATAACATGCCGGTCCGGGAGCCCCAGTTGGGCGCCAACGGCGGCGGGCAGGCCAAAACCCATGGTACCCAAACCACCAGAGGATATCAGGCTGCGCGGGTGTTTGAACCGATAGTACTGGGCCACCCACATCTGGTGCTGGCCCACATCGGTGGCAATGGTGGCGTGACCTCCGGTGTGGCGGTACAATTCTTCAATGATGTACTGGGGCTTCAGGCCGCCTTCCCGGCTGTAGCGCAAAGGGTAAAGCTCCCGGAGTTCCTGAACGCGGGCCAACCATGGTGAACGGTCGATTTTCTTGAGCAGGGGCAGGAGGGCCTGCAGTACCAGCTTCACATCTCCCACGATGGGTACGTGCACAGGCACGTTCTTGCCAATTTCAGCCGGGTCGATGTCAACGTGTATAACCGATGCCCTGGGGGCAAAAGCAGCCAGCTTGCCCGTCACCCGGTCGTCAAACCTAGCCCCCAGCGCAATAAGCAGGTCGCACTCCGTCACGGCAAGGTTGGCGTAGCGGGTCCCGTGCAGGCCGAGCATACCTAAGAACAGTGGGTGATCCCCCGGGAAACTGGAAAGACCCATAAAGGTATTGGTAACAGGGGCGGAAATTAACTCGGCCAGCTCCAACAGCTCTTCGCTGGCCCCGGAATTGAGAATGCCGCCGCCAGCGTAAATCACCGGGCGCTGCGATTGGTTGATCAATTCCGCCGCCTGATTTATTTTTTTGCGGTGTCCCAGGTAGGTGGGTTTATACCCCCGCAGCTTCACCGTTTCAGGGTAGTGAAAATCAATCAGCTCCCCGGCCACATCCTTGGGCAGGTCTATAAGCACCGGCCCGGGCCGGCCGGTAGAAGCGATATGAAAAGCGTTCTTGATGATCTGGGGCAGGGATGACGGGTCTTTTACCAGGTAATTATGCTTGGTAATGGGAATGGTAATCCCCGTGATATCCACTTCCTGGAAGGCGTCAGTGCCGACCTGGCTGGTAGGCACCTGACCGGTAAAAACCACCAGAGGGACCGAGTCCATGTAGGCATTGGCTATCCCGGTTACCAGGTTCGTAGCTCCCGGGCCGGAGGTGGCCATACATACCCCCACCCGGCCGGTAGCCCGGGCGTAGCCGTCGGCTGCATGCACGGCCCCCTGTTCGTGGCGGACCAGTATATGCTTGATTGAGGAATGATACAGGGCATCGTATACGGGAAGCATGGCACCCCCCGGATATCCGAAAACAAAATCCACCTTCTCCAGCTCCAGGCAGCGGACGAGGGCCTGGGCAGCGGTAATCTTCAAGGCAACTCCCCCCTTATCCAGCCTTTTTCCGGGAGTTACCGGGGGGGGGGCCGCCTGCGGGCCCCGCCCTTAAACCCGGTCTTTAGCGCTTCTGCAACCAGGGCATCATCTTACGAAGTTCAGCCCCCACCTTTTCAATGAGGTGCTCCGACTCCCGGCGGCGCATAGCGTTGAACATGGGCCGGTTGGCCTGGTTTTCCAGAATCCACTGTTTGGCAAACTGGCCGCTCTGGACCTCCTGCAGTACCCGTTTCATTTCCCTGCGGGTTTCTTCCGTTATGATGCGCTTGCCGACCATATAATCCCCGTACTCGGCAGTATTACTGATGGAGTAACGCATCCAGCTCAGCCCGCCTTCGTAGATGAGGTCCACAATCAGCTTCAGTTCGTGCAGGCACTCAAAGTAAGCCATTTCCGGAGCATATCCGGCCTCCACCAGGGTGTCGAAGCCGGCCTTGATCAATTCGCTGACCCCACCGCACAGCACGGCCTGCTCGCCAAAAAGGTCAGTTTCCGTTTCTTCCCTGAAAGTGGTCTCGAAAACACCGGCACGGGTGCCGCCGATACCCCTGGCGTAGGCCAGGGCCATTTCCCGGGCCCGGCCACTGGCATCCTGGTGCACGGCCATCAGGCAGGGAACTCCCTTGCCTTCCGCATACATGCGGCGCACGATGTGCCCCGGGCCTTTGGGAGCCACCATAATGACATCCACTTCCCCGGGGGGCACAATCTGCCCGTAGTGGATGTTGAAACCGTGGGAGAACATGAGGGTCTTACCCGCCTTCATGTGGGGGGCGACTTCCTCCCTGTACAGGTGAGGTTGCACCTCATCGGGCACCAGCATCTGGACGATATCGGCCCGGGCAGCGGCTTCTCGAGGCGTGTATACCTCAAAACCGTCGGCCTTAGCCTTCTCCCGGCTCCGGCTGGCTTCATGCAGGCCAATGATCACGTTCAACCCGCTGTCCCGGAGGTTTTGCGCCTGGGCGTGTCCCTGGCTGCCGTAACCGAGAACGGCAATCGTCTTCCCCTGCAATACACCCAGGTCGGCGTCGTTATCATAATAAACTTTCACCATTTTTAATCATCCTCCCGTGTACCATTGTTATTGATATTGGTATAGCGGGAACCCCGCAGCATGGCAATTTTACCGGTACGAACCAGTTCCTTGATTCCATAAGGCCTGAGGGATTCCTCAAAGGCCGTGATTTTGCCCTCATTGCCCGTGCATTCCAGGATCATGGTCCGCCGTCCCAGATCTACAATGCGGGCGCGGAATATATCGGCAATCTGCATTATTTCTCCCCGTTTTTCCGGTTCGGCACTCACTTTGATGAGTATGAGTTCCCGGTCCACGTATTCGTCGGCGGTAATATCGCTGATCTTGATCACGTCAATCAGCTTGTGGAGCTGTTTGGTCACCTGCTCCAGCACCCGGTCGTCTCCCTCTACTACAATCGTCATGCGGGAAATGGCCGGGTTGTCGGTACGACCCACCGCCAGGCTATCGATGTTGTACCCCCGCCTGCTGAACAGGCCGGCCACCCGGGCCAGGACTCCGGGGTTGTTTTCCACCAGCACCGCCAGGGTATGTCGCATCATACCACCTCCCCTGCACACGGAAAAACCATTGTGGTCTAGCCCAACATGCGGTCCAGAGACTCGCCCGGGGGCACAAAGGGAAGAACATTTTCTTCCCGTTCAATGACGAAGTCGATGAGCACCGGCCTGGAGGTAGCCAGAGCCTGTTCCAGGGCGGGCCTGACGTCGGCGGCTTTCTCCACCCGCATGCCTACAGCACCATAGGCCTCGGCCAGCTTGACAAAGTCGGGGTTGACCAGCTCACTGTAGGAATAGCGCCGGTTGTAAAACAGCTCCTGCCACTGGCGGACCATCCCCAGATACCCGTTATCCATGATGGCCACCTTTACCGGCAGGTCATAGTTGACCGCCGTGGCCAGCTCCTGGATGTTCATCTGGATGCTGCCGTCGCCGGCTATGTCAAAGACAATCTCATCGGGGCAGGCCACCTGCACGCCGATGGCTGCGGGCAACCCAAAACCCATGGTGCCCAGACCGCCGGAAGAGATGAAAGTCCGGGGACGGGTATAAGTATAATAATGGGCCGCCCACATCTGGTGCTGGCCCACCTCAGTCGTAATCCTGGCCTGGCCTTTGGTTACCCGGTAAATCTCCCGGATGACCTGCTGGGGTTTGAGGTGGCCGTTTTCTTCGTAGGTAATGGGATATTCCTTTTTCCAGGTCTTGATCTTCTCCTGCCAGGCACCCGGCAACTTGGCTTCAAGACGCTCAATAAGGGCGGAAAGCACCCGCTTGACATCCCCCACCAGGGGAATATCTACCCGTACATTCTTCCCTATTTCCGCCGGGTCAATGTCAATGTGCATGATCCTGGCCTGGGAAGCAAAACTCTCCAGTTTACCGGTGACCCGGTCGTCAAACCTGACACCCACGGCAATCAACAAATCGCACTCGCAGACAGCAAAGTTAGCGTACTTGCTGCCGTGCATGCCCAGCATGCCCAGGGAAAGGGGATGGTCCCCGGGAAAGCCCCCCAGGCCCATCAGCGTGGTGGCAACCGGGGCCAGGATCAGCTCGGCAAAACGGCGCAGCTCCCGGTGGGCACCGGAGTAAACCACACCACCGCCGGCGTAAATGACCGGCCGCTCGGCGCGGGCTATGGCCTCCGCCGCCCGGTTGAGCTGTTCCGCCGGCGGCTCGAGCACCGGGTGATAGCCGGGCAGGTTCACCGGCCCGGGATCTTCATATTCGGTCTGGGCACTGGAGACGTCTTTGGGTATATCCACCAGCACCGGGCCGGGTCTGCCCGTAGTGGCGATGTAAAAAGCCTCTTTGATGACGCGGGCCAGCTCCCGCACGTCTTTCACCAGGTAATTGTGCTTGGTAATGGGCAGGGTGATCCCCGTAATATCTGCTTCCTGGAAGGAATCCTTCCCCAGCTGGGAGGTGACCACCTGCCCGGTGAAAGCTACCAGCGGTATGGAATCCATGTAAGCGTTGGCAATGCCCGTAACCAGGTTGGTGGCTCCGGGGCCGGAAGTGGCCAGGCACACCCCCGGCCTGCCGGAAGCCCGGGCATAACCGTCCGCAGCATGGGCGGCACCCTGTTCGTGCCTGGTTAAAATGTGCCGGATATCTGCATCGTAGAGGGCATCATAGATGGGCAACACCGCACCTCCGGGATAACCGAAGATGGTATCCACTCCCTGTTCCCGCAGACTGTCGACCAGGATCTGGGCCCCGGACTTTTTCATGCCCCCTCACCTCCAACATCTATTCAAAAACATCTATTCAAAAACTGCTCCCGTACTGGCCGAACCCACCTGCCGGGCATAGCGGGCCAGGTAACCTCCGGTCACCCGGGGGGCAGGAGGAGTCCACCGGGCCAGCCGGTCCTGGATTTCTTCCGGGCTGAGTTCTACGTCCAGGCGATAATTGGGAATATCAATGACGATCATATCCCCGTCCCTCACTACGGCCAGGGGACCGCCCGCAGCCGCCTCGGGAGAAATATGGCCGATCGAGGCACCACGTGTGGCGCCGGAAAAACGCCCGTCGGTCAAAAGGGCCACATCCTTGTCGAGTCCCATACCGGCCACCGCGGCCGTCGGTGCCAGCATTTCCCGCATACCGGGACCGCCCCGGGGGCCTTCATACCGGATAACGATCACATCGCCCCTGTTTATCCTGCCACCCAGGATGGCGTCAAGGGCCTCCTCCTCAGAATCGAAGACCCTCGCCGGCCCGCGGTGCACCATCATCTCCGGAGCCACGCCGGCCTTCTTCACCACCGCCCCGCCGGGTGCCAGGTTCCCCCGCAGGATGGCCAGGCCGCCGGTAGAGCTGTACGGGTTCTCAATGTCCCGGATTACCTCCGGACGGCTCACCCGACAGTCCCGGATCAGTTCGCCAACGGTTCGCCCGGAAACCGTGGGCAAATCCAGGTGAAGCAGGTCTTTTCTAGCCAGCTGAGCCATTACCGCCCGGATGCCCCCTGCCTCATGGAGGTCCTGTATGAAGTAAGGCCCCATGGGGCTGAGCCTGCATAAATTCGGCGTGCGAGCGCTGATTTCATTGATCTTATCCAGGCTGATTTCCACGCCGGCCTCCCGGGCAATGGCCGGCAGGTGGAGCACCGTGTTGGTGGAACAGCCCAGAGCCATATCCACCGCCAGGGCGTTTTCAAAGGCCCTGGCCGTGAGGATGCTTGATGGCCGCACATCCTCTTTCACCAATTCCACGGCCCGCATGCCCGTTAACTTGGCCAGCCGGCGTCTGGCCGCAGAGACGGCCGGTATCGTGCCGTTACCCGGCAGGGCCATGCCGATGGCCTCGGTCAGGCAGTTCATCGAATTGGCTGTGAACATGCCGGCGCAGGAACCGCAGCCCGGACAGGCCTCCTCCTCCATCACGGCCAGTTCCTCTTCGGTCATCCGGCCCGCCCGCACGGCCCCCACGGCCTCGAACATGTTGCTCAAGGACAGATCCCGGCCCTGGTAACGGCCGGCCAGCATGGGGCCACCGCTGACCACTATGGCTGGAATGTCCAGGCGGGCAGCAGCCATGAGCATGCCAGGCACGATCTTGTCGCAGGCAGTAACCAGGACCAGGCCGTCAAACTGGTGGGCCTGGACCATTACCTCTATTGAATCGGCAATCAACTCGCGGCTGGCCAGGGAATATTTCATACCGCTGTGGTTCATGGCAATGCCGTCGCAAACCGCAATGCAGGGAAACTCCACCGGCGTGCCGCCGGCCATTCGCACACCGGCCTTGACCGCGGCGGTGATCTCATTTAAATGAATGTGCCCCGGCACTATTTCATTGAAGGAATTCACCACCCCGATCATGGGCCGCTCAAGTTCCTGGTCCACGAAACCCAGAGCCTTTAAAAGGGAACGGTGCGGGGCCTTTTCCAATCCCTTTTTTATGGCATCGCTGCGCACGGTCAAGCCCTCCTTATTCAGTCGTCAGTCGTCGAAAATCGGAAAGCCGGAACTGACCGGACACCAGCCCGGTGCAGTTCATGCTACGCTAATCCTCCTGGAAGATGACCGGACCGTCAA
Organism: Desulfofundulus sp.; assembly: GCF_049701015.1. Lineage (NCBI taxonomy): Bacteria > Bacillati > Bacillota > Clostridia > Eubacteriales > Peptococcaceae > Desulfofundulus > Desulfofundulus sp. The sequence goes on along the minus strand of NZ_JBNATZ010000066.1, from coordinate 174 downwards.
CCCTGGTCAGTTCCCGGTAAGCATGGATCAACTCACGGGTTATTTGCCCGGGACGGCCGTCGCCAATAATCCGCCCGTCCAGTTTAACCGCCGGGATGACCTCCGCCGCAGTACCGGTGAGGAAGCATTCGTCAGCAGTATAAATGTCGTACCTGGTAAAAAGCTTCTCCTCAA
>NZ_JBNATZ010000065.1:0-11221 GCF_049701015.1 Desulfofundulus sp. | reverse complement strand
GGTGAAGGGGATATTTATGCCCACAATACCACCCCCGAAACCGCTCGCCAGGTTATTTATCGTCAACGCAAGGGCAAGCAAAAAGGCCTCCTTGCCGTCTATTTCCTTGGAGAAATCCACATCGGCCCTCCAGGGTTCCCTTAAAATTCTAACAAAGATGCCTAATGATTTGATATGGAACTCCAGAATCTTCTCCGCGCCTGATTGTGGAGCCGCGGAACCTGACGTTTCCTGACAAACCGGTTCAGCTGTGTTATCGCTCGGGTTAATCCAGGATTGTAAAATGATCCAGGCTCCGACACCGACAATAATGGAAGAGCCAATGATATTGGCCAGGTAAGCCTGAATATATTTAGCTACCAGGCTGCCCATGCACATCGATACAATGGTGCCAGTTGTGCTTACAAGGGCCACAATCAAGTTCGACCGAAAAGGAAGACCGATGCGCCGGATGCCGTAACTGGTTCCGATACCGATATTATCCAGGTTGGATGATAGAGCCAATAAAAATGCCGATAAAAATTTCATTCGGAACCCCTCCAATTGATTTCAGGTCAGTTTCAGATTTATGTTTTAAGAACGGAGGGGGTTACAAAAATTTGTAGAAAAACAATGAGCAAGCGTTTGCTGGGATTGCCATAAGCTCCAGCTGTTGTCAAATATACACTTAAACCGTGAATCTTATCACGTGGTATAATAAATTGATAGACGAATCCCTTATAATCTATCGTAATTTCTTTCATCAATTTGGTATTTTTGCTCCCGCTGGAGTCGTAACAACCACGCTTTGGAGGTAGTCAAAGAGTGTCATCCGGAGTTAAAAAATTGAAACCCAAGAAGCAAATACGCTGGCTGGGGTGGTTATTAGCTTTAATTCTGCTTTTAAGCACAGGCTGGGCTTGCTGGGAAATCTATGCTGCCTTACGTGACTTACCCGCCTGGCAGATGGACTCCGTTCCATTAATCGCTCCCAGCACTCTCTATGCTGCCGATGGAACTCCTTTTGCCACTCTGGGACGCGGGTCTTTTATCCCCGTAGCTCAAAAGGACATCCCTCCCGTTGTTAAAGAGGCTTTTGTGGCTGCAGAGGATAATCGTTTCTATAACCACCCGGGCATTGATGTAAGAGGCATACTGCGGGCAGCCTGGTACGACCTTTTAAACCACAAAGTGGTTCAAGGAGGAAGCACCATAACCCAGCAATTGGCCAAGAATGCCTTTCTTACCCCTTCCCGCACCTTCAAGCGCAAAATTCAGGAGATTTTTCTGGCCATAGAGCTGGAACGCCATTACACCAAGGACGAGATCATGACCTTTTACCTCAACCGTATTTACTTTGGAGAGGGAGCATGGGGTATAGGAACAGCATCCAGGATATATTTTGATAAAGACGTAAAAGATCTCAGTACTGCAGAAGCTGCCCTGCTGGCCGGCCTGGTGCGGACTCCCAGTTATTATGATCCTTTCAAAAACCCGGAAATCGCTCTTGCCCGACGAAATACCGTTTTGCGTCAGATGTGGGAATGCGGCTTTATTTCCGCGCAGGAAGCAGCCCGCGCGGAGCAGGAGCCTCTTGGACTTAAACGGGGTTTTACTTCCCAGTCTCAATACCAATACCCTGACTTTGTAGATTATATTATAGACTCAGCTGAGGAGAAGCTTGACGAGTCAGCCCTTTTCCGTGGCGGACTCAAGATATACACTACCCTGGACATTAAAGCTCAAAGTGCAGCGGAAGAAGTCATAAAAAATCCGGCTTACTTTCCCCCCTCCTTCCGGGATACCAGCGGCGGGTTGCAGCCACAGGCAGCGGTGGTGCTACTTGATCCTCAAACGGGAGCCATAAAGGCCATGGTGGGAGCACGGGAGCACATGGTAGCGCGACAATTCAACCGGGCATACCAGGCCAGCCGGCAACCTGGTTCAGCCATCAAACCCATTTTGGTCTACGGCCCTGCCGTAGAATATCTGGGCATGACGCCCAACTCGGCAGTGGTTGACGAGCCAGTACGTTTCGGCAACTACCAGCCAAGGAACTGGGATGGAGTATACCGGGGCTCCATAACCTTACAGGACGCTCTGGCTTACTCGGTCAACGTCGTGGCAGTTAAACTTCTGCATATGGTAGGAATGGAGAAGGCGTGTAACTTTGCCCGCAGCCTGGGGATAGATGTGAGCACCGCTGATGGTTTACAGGCGGCCCTGGGAGGTTTGAGCCACGGGGTAACACCTCTGCAAATGGCGGCTGCTTATGCAGCCTTTGCCAATGGTGGTTATTACGTCAGACCCTACGCCATCACCCGTATTGTTCAACCCGACGGCGTGGTCCTGGCGGAGTTCCACCCGGAGAGGAAGCCTGCCATGAAGAAAGAAACAGCAACAACAATAGCTACCATGCTCAAGGCAGCAGTCCGGTATGGAACAGGAGCTAATGCCCGGATTGATGATCTGGCGGCGGGCAAGACAGGTACCACAGATGAAGGTAAAGATTTATGGTTTTGCGGGTGGGTTCCGCAAATGGAAGGAGTGGTTTGGATAGGTTGGGATGTCCCCCGGCCGATGCCGGGGGCATACGGTAGCCAGTACTGTACCAGGATCTGGCGGGAGATTATAATCCGAGCCTTAGATTTAAAAGCAGAGCCAGTGCTACCTTCGCCGTCTCAACCCACAAAACCCAAACCTGAAAATACTCCGCCCTCTACTCCCGTTCCCTCTATCCCGCCGGGTTCCCCCTTACCGGCCACGACACCGGAGCAGAAGGCCAACCCGGCACAAGAGCCTGGCTCTCAACAGGAACCCCGGACGGAAACGCAGCCCGGACCGGTGCTTCCCGAACAGAAACCTTCAGATCAACAACCAGCAGGGCAACAACTACCTCCTACAACAGAACAGAAAACGGAGCAGAATTCTCCTGCCCCGGACTCATCATCATCTGGCCAATAAAATTTCAGCATCCATAAGTGAGCCGTGATCAAGGCCATTAATCATTACCCATTCGGATATCCTAAACATTAACCATGAGCATGGTAATGCCGGTGACCGTTACTGTGCAAGTGATAGTGAAATTGATCATCCACCAGATTCACCTGCAACAGGAGAGCGCGGTTATTTAAGATTTCCTCCGGTGGGCCAGCAGCTACCAGACGGTGGTCCTCGCTAAAAACCAGTACCTTGTCAGCAATCTCACTGACTATATCCAGGTCATGAGTTGAAGTAACCAGAGTCTTACCTGCCTGGTTGAGCTGTCGAATCAGGTTGATCAACCAGCGCGTGGTACGGGGGTCAAGTCCGCCGGTGGGTTCATCCAGCAGCAATACTTCGGGATTAATGGAAAGCACCGAAGCAATAGCCACCTTTTTCTTTTCTCCGCCGCTGAGCTTATAAGGTGGCCGGTCTTTAATGTGTCCCAGACCCAACAGGGCAATGACTTCTTCCACACGCCGGTTCACCTCTTCGGGTTCCAGTCCCATCTGCACCGGCCCGAAAGCTATCTCTTCCCATACACTGGAGTTAAATAACTGGGCATCGGAATTTTGGAATACAAAACCCACCCTCCGGCGAAAAGCGAAGGCAAACTCCTCACAGCCCAGGTTTTCTTCGCTTAATAACTTCCCGAAAGCATAGACTGTACCCTCCTGGGGGAACTGCAGACCATCCAGGATCTTGAGAAGAGTGGATTTACCGCACCCATTGGCCCCCAGCAACACCACCTTTTCCCCCCGGAAAACGGTCAGGCTGACATCCGACAGAGCATCTTCCCCACCAGGATACCGGTAACTGACATTATTCAGCTGAAATATTACTTCACGAGCCAAGGAGCCGGTCACCCCCCAGGAAGAATAAGCCGACCATAACTACAAAACCCAACCACAGCCAATCCAGCAAGCGTACCTTAAATGCATACAACGACCCGGGTTTACCTGTATAGCCACGAGAAATCATGGCTGCATGTACTTCTTCGCTTAAGGTATAAGCCTTGTTCCACAAAGCACCCATAGCACCAGAGACAAAGCGGCGCTGTTCTCCGGTAGAAGTACGGCCCACGGTGCGGCTCTTTCGGGCAATAAACATATCGCTAGCCGCCTGCAAAAACAAGTAAATGTACCGGTGCGTCATTTCCAGTACAGTAATGAAAATCTGAGGGACCAGGATCATATGGAGTGCCTTTAGAAGTAACTGCCAGCGTGTGGTGAGAGTGAGAAGCAGGGCCAGGGAAACACACGCTCCTGTCCTTAAAATGAGAACCAGGGCTCCCAAGACCCCCTGTCGTGTGACAGCCAGCGTTTCCGGTATCAACCAAAACCCGAGATGAAATTGTCGTCCAAAAGAGAAGAGTGTGAAGAGAGGGTCACCAGGGCGGACAAAATTAAAAATGGAAGGCAAAACAATAATACCGGTAAAAATGGGTACGACCAACCAGACTCTCTTCAAAAACATACCCGGAGGGATTAAGGAAATCCTGGCCAACCAGATCAGCCAGAAGTTCATCACAAGCAGGGTCATTGGGTTTCGTATCAGACCAGCTGTCACGATTAAAAACAAAGTAGTCAGGACCTTGAACCGGGGATCAAGGCCCTGAAGCAGACCAGGCCGGAGAGCGGTCTCCCCGGCGAAAAATTCTTCCCGCATCAACCGGGCTATTTCCTCAAGCGTCTTTTCCACAAAACGGTGCCGCCTCATTTTGCGCCGGAAAGGGTGACCATTCACCTTTTTCCCGGACCCGCGCGCAATTTTTCCTTGACTCTCCACCCCATCCCCGGCTGGTGAGAGACATCCCTGACCTTGAAATGGCTCCTGCCTTTCCAGGAGCCATTCCGGTAAGTTCATTTCCTGCATCACTTGAACTCCTTGCCTTTCCCCTGGTTATCCTCGTGAAGCATACTGCGGCCGGCCGTATTTTGAAACCGGCCGAACAGGGAAGTAATACCCGCGATAATTGCCACACCCACTACCGCCGACAGAATATAACCCGCTGCCGACTGGAAGAAACTCTGGTCAAATCCGGGCAGGGCATAGTCCGGCATCAAGGCGTGCCAGCGGTCCGCCAGCCGCTGCAGGCCAGCCGGAACAAAGCCCAGCTTTTCTTTCAACTCGTCAATCCCCCACTCGCCCCAGGCCGTGCCCGACGCCAGAAGTCCTAATGGTGAGCACAGGAGCAAAATGGCCAGCCCCCACCACAACCTGCTGTATCCAGAGACCGAACTGGTTTCGATGGCCAGCATACCGGGATTGGTGGCCTGCAGGTAGCGTATTACGAGAGCGGTGACAACCCCCTCAATAGGGCCTGCTATGGTCAGGTGCGCCACTGCCATGGCCGGGACAGCCATGCTCAGCGGATATGGACAGTACAGTGGTGCCCCACTGGCAGTATGGAAAAGTAGTGGTTGCAGACCAAACTCCACAGCCGCACACAGAGCGGCCAGGTTGATGCTTATATACCCTCCTGCCAGGCCGCCAATCCACCGCCTGGCCGAGGTGAGTTCTGAATTGCCGGCAATCAGGCGATAAATATAGTAAGCTGAAAAAGGCAGTACAAAAGCCATATTAAAGGTATTGGCCCCAAAAGCCAGGATTCCTCCATCACCGAACAGCAATGCTTGAATGGCCAGGGCAATGGTAATACTGATACAGGCCGCCCACGGCCCCACTATGATGGCCAGGAGCGCCCCGCCTACGGCGTGAGCAGTGGTACCGTCGGGAATGGGCACGTTATACATCATGATGACGAATGAAAAAGCAGCACCAATGGCCATTAATGGTACGTGCTTGCTTTTCAGAGTCTGCTTGATTTTCCTTACAGCCGCAGCCCAAACCGGTACCATAGCTGCTCCCATCACTGCACATGTCTGGGGACTGAGATAACCATCCGGAATATGCATAGAACTGCCTCCCTCTTAACCCTTATTTTGCCAATGATCAGCGGACGTTCCTTCGAACCACCCGGCAATCTATGGCCGTACTCTACCGCAGGGCAAGAAAAATAATGACCACCGGTTTTCACTGCCAACATCAGCCCTGGTTTTCACCCACCTGGAACACCTGCAGGCCGGTTCCGGAACCTTAACAACCCCCGGGAAGCCGGAATTAAAAAACCACGGTAGTCTCTCCCGCACCCTGCAGATGAAGACCTCCGTGGTCCTATTTTTTGGTCCTAATTAAACTAAAAACTTGTCCTGGGAAACTGGTCACCCCGGGTACCTTCATGATACCCTTTACGGAATGGATAACCATTGTCCCTTACGAGAAGATTTTAAATCTTTTTACTTGACCTGTCAACCATCTTCTAGAAAAAGATTGACACAGATTGGCAGAAGGTTTCAGCTAATTACCTGAAGCACCCCGGGAACTATAAACTACTTCTGTACAACCGTGCTGTTCATTACTTCCGGAGTACAGGTGGTATCGGGTGTGAATTCATCCACCCCCACTTCACCCAGGGAACCGGCTACCAGACCGGTATAAGCAGGAATACCGTGTTCGTTGATATCCAGCCCCTCCAGTTCTTCACTGGCTGATACCCGGATGCCCACAGTCTTTTTCAAGAGATAAAAGACCAGCCCGGTAGCCGTAAAAGCCCACAGGGAAATTGTAAGCACTCCCAGAGCCTGCACACCCAGAAGATGCAACCCTCCACCATAAAAAAGGCCGCCCTTTTCCGCAAACAGACCTGCCGCCAGTGTACCCCAGGTACCGTTCACTCCGTGCACGGCAATAGCCCCTACCGGATCATCCACCTGTAGCCGGTCAAAGAAACCCACCGCCAGTACAACCAGCACGCCGGCCATGCCACCAATAACCACCGCGCTTGCCGGCGTCACGTAAGCCGTCCCCGCAGTAATGGCAACCAGACCGGCCAGGGCACCGTTCATAGCCATACTGGGATCGGCCTTACCGTATATACACATGGTAAATAACGTACCCGCCATTCCGCCGGCTGCTGCAGCCAGGTTGGTGGTGGCAGCAATACGGGCAATGTTCAAATCCAGACCGGACAGAGAACTGCCGGGGTTAAAACCAAACCAACCAAACCACAGGATAAAAGTGCCCAGAAAGGCCAGGTGCATATTATGAGCCGGCAGGACATTCACCGTCCCGTCGGGGTTATATTTTCCCTCCCGGGGACCCAACAGCAACACCGCCGCCAGAGCGCTCCAACCTCCCACGGCATGCACCACAGCGGAACCGGCGAAATCCAGCATACCCATTTTACCGAGCCAACCTCCACCCCATACCCAGTGTCCGGCCACCGGGTAAATCAATCCCGCAGCCAGGGCAGTAAAGACCAGGTAAGGGCCAAACTTCATGCGTTCCGCCACCGCTCCTGAAACGATGGAAGACATGGCGACTGCAAAAGCTGCCTGGAAAATCCAGTAGGCATAGATGGGTATCCGCAGGTGTATATGTTCAAAACTGCCGGTCAAGAAAAACCCGCTGGTGCCGAAAAGCCCCGACCTGTCCAGACCGTACATAATGGCAAACCCGAGGACCCAGTAGCTGAGCATCCCGATGGTACAATCGCCAAAAACCTTCATTACAATGTTCATGGAGTTTTTGGCCCGAATGAACCCGGCCTCCAAAAAAGCAAACCCCGCCTCCATAAAAAAGACCATGGCAGCACATAAAAGCACCCATACCGTATCCAGGCCTGCAGCCAGGATTGAAGTATTAATCTCCATAATCAATTCGCCCCCTTATCTTCGAAATTGGACCGGTAAACGATCCGGTTCGTCCCCACTTAAAAACAAAAGTGCTCCGGGTGTTGATTCACCCCGGAAGCACCTTTGCTCTCCAACGTCCTTCACTGGACATATACAGTTGTCTTTAGAGGGCTTCTTCGCCCATTTCACCGGTCCTGATGCGTATGGCATTTTCCAGCGGGTAGATAAAGATCTTGCCGTCACCTATTTCTCCCGTCCGGGCGGCATCAGCAACAATCCTGACCACCTCATCCAACCAACGGTCGGGAACGGCAATTTCTATTTTTACCTTGGGCAGCAGATTAATGCTATACTCATGGCCCCGGTAAATGCTCACCCGCCCCCGCTGCAGCCCGCAACCCAGCACCTGGCTGACCGTCATACCGTGAATACCAAAACGCCCCAGAGCTTCCTTGACCGCCTCAAGTCTGGCCGGCCGGATGATGGCTTCAATTTTTTTCACCAGCACAATCCCCCTCGATTGGCGCTGCATCACGGAAAAAAGAAAGCCCCAGGACGCAAAATATCCTGTCCTGGGACTTCATTGGCCCGGCTGATACAGCATTGTACCATGACTTTCATCATCTATTCTAAACCAGAAGTAGATTTATGACAAGGGGATCCTGTATGAAAATGACGTCCGCATTCTATTATTATATTGACAAACGCAACTGGCTTGCTTTAAAGCTTACGTTGAAGGTTAAGCTCTCCAATGTCACGGAAAGATCCACATTGCGGATTTCGATTCCCCCGGATATGTTCAGGATTACCGGGGCGAAGTTCAAAATAGCTTCTATTCCGTTCATCACCATATATTCGGCTACTTCCTGCGCTGCTGCGGGAGGCACAGCTACAATGCCGATACGTACTCCGTGCCTTTTTATTACCTCAGGCATCTTTTCCATGGGAAGAACATCCAGATTGGCAATTTTCTTCCCTATTTTGCCCAGGTCGTTGTCAAAAACCCCGACTATTTGAAAGCCACGGCTGTTAAACCCCCTGTACGTGCAGAGTGCGCAGCCAAGGTTACCCGCTCCAGCCAGAATCAGCGGCCAGTTCTGGTCCAGGCCAAGAATTTTCCTGAGATATCTCGTAAGATCCCTGACGTTGTAACCTATCCCACGGGTGCCGAATTCACCGAAATAGGCCAGGTCCTTGCGTACCTTGGCTGGATTAACACCCACTCCTTCGGCTATTTCATCGGAGGATACCGTTGTTATTCCATTCTGATCCATGCGTTCCAGATAGCGGGAATATATTGAGAGTCTGGTTATGGTGGCTTCCGGTACTCGCAAGGTTTTCATAGATTCACCCCTCAAATTAAAGTTTAAACCTCAAAGAAAAGAAAAGAAAAGATAAGATAAGAAAAGAAAAGAAAACCAGGTTTCTCAACCTGAGTATAATAGGCGAAAACCTAATTTCTTTATCTAAATAAAGTATTGAGTCAACAGGTAGCGACCAAAGGGCTGGTTTTTTATGAACCTATCCTCAGTGTGTTTCTGTAGAAAGCTCCCTTCTCTCTTCCGGTACTCTCCCTGTCAACTTCCTCAACAAGGCAGCCAAGCGTTTTTCCAGGAATTGAAATAAAAAGTTGATCATCAAGCCGGCAGCCAGGGCAATTAGAACTGCACAGGTGCCGTAAAGCAGACCGTTATTTTGCGCTGTAGTACGCTCCCAGCGGACCAGTCCCACGGGGTGAATATCAAGGGTGCTCCTGGAAGCCCCCAGGATCTGGCCGTCTTTGACAGCGTAGGCAATAATCTCTGGCTGACCCTGTGTGGCCGAGCCGGGCAGCGTGACGGTCAGGTGAAACTGGCTGCCTTCCCTCAGGATGGCATTTTCTTTAATGCGATATAGTCCATTTTTCTCGTACATATTGAACAGCGCATCCAGGTAATCCTTGCCCTGTAGACCCGCAAGCATACGTGTTTGGTTACCGGCAGTCTCCTTGATGACAGCCTTTTCCCGGATTGCACTGAAGTCAGGATCGATACCCATCCTCTCTTGAAGGGACGGGCTTAATTCCTTTAACGGTTTCGAAGAATAGATCAGGTACAGGCCCGGTATGTTCTGAATTGTGGCATGACTTACATTCATCCACAGAAATCCATACCTTCCTTTTTTGTCTAATTTGACTTCTGTTGCTGGAGAAACAATTTTAACGTAGACATCGCTGCCCGGAGGAGCGTTCCCTGAAATAGATACCTTTTGGCCGCTGAAATTCAGCCCCACATCAATGTGAGCGGGGCTCGCAGTTACGCTCACCACCCCGGCCCAGGCCGGGATGCACAAAGCCAGCAATATGGCAGCCATGAACATACAAATTGTTGCTTTTGTCCGCATTAATGCCCACCTCCCAGTACAATCAGGCTTGATGGAGTGGCCAGCAGGTCGTTAGCCATTTTAACCATTACCCCGAGCACAATCAGGGAAAAAACAATGCGCAGCTGTTCCGCCTTTAACCTGCGGCCGATACGTGCCCCCAACTGGGCACCTATAGCAGATCCCAGAAGCAGCAGGAGAGCCAGGACCACATCCACCGTTCTGTTTACCATGGCCTGAACCAGGGTAACATTGGCAGCAGTGAACAGCACCGTAAACAAGCTGGTACCCACGGCTTTTAATGTTGGAATGCCCAGGATGTAGATCATCACCGGGAGCATGATAAAACCACCGCCGACACCCATTAAAGCTGCCAGCACACCAATGAGAAAACCGAGCCCGAAGAGTGAGATCATGGAGCATTCAATCCCGGAAACCGGGAAATAAGCTTTTAACGGCAGGCGGTTGAGCAAAGACGATTCCTGGGATTTGCCAGCTGGAATTTGGAGTTTGGCCCCCTTATTACGCAGGGCGTTAAAACTTTCCCAAAACATAAAGCTTCCGATAACCAGGAGCATGATGACATAAACGATTTTTACGGTAAATTCGAAATTTCCCATCTGTCTTAAAACGCGGACCAGTGCCGTGCCAGCAGTGCCCCCGGCAAACCCTCCGGCAACCATGATCAGTCCCAGCTTTAAATCCACATTGCCGGCCTGAAGATGGGCACAGGTTCCGGAAATGGAGGCAGCCACAATCTGGTTGGTGTCGCTGGCAGCAGCCACCGCCGGTGGTATACCCGCCATCATCAATAGAGGGGTCAGCAGAAAACCTCCACCTACTCCGAAAAGGCCAGATAACAGGCCCACCAGACCGCCCAGCCCAAGCACCATGTAAACGCTCATCTGTACCCCGGCGATGGGCAAAAAGATATTCATTTTTTTCCCCCCTAATGGAAAAATTCCGAAGTTCTTGTAAGCGCATTCACTAAAAGGGTGAAAACACTCCCGGTGTGCTTAAACAAAGATATGAATACCGACAACCGGTTTAAAAGATCCTGTCATGCGTGTTCTTAAATGGACCTGAACATGCACCTCCCTCCTTTGTTCCCGGCTGCACATTTCGAGGAGCAATGGCGGTGCCAGACAAAATATAACCGGTTATCCGGTAAAAGTCCTGAAAAATCAAGGCCGGACGGCAGT